>JANNBX010000232.1:0-1682 GCA_031385945.1 Methylophilaceae bacterium
GGTTGTTCATGCGCTAAATTACTTAAAAGCATGGGTGCCACGAATATCACCATGGTTGATAAATCTGGCGTGTTAGACGCAAACCGTACAGATTTGCACGACAACAATCGTGAGCTAGCTGTAGCCCCAAGTAATAACAAAGAGCTAGCCGATGTGATGCCAGGCGCTGATGTATTTATTGGTGTTTCAGCTAAAAACGCGTTAGATGCAAGCTTGATTATTGGCATGGCGAAAAACCCGATTATTTTCGCACTAGCCAACCCAGACCCTGAAATATTGCCTAGCTTAGCGCATGCCGTGCGTGATGATATTTTGATGGCGACCGGTCGTAGTGACTTTCCAAATCAAGTGAATAACGCACTGTGCTTCCCATATTTATTCCGTGGTGCGTTAGATGCAAAAGCGACACAAATTACTGAAAAAATGAAAATTGCAGCGGCGATGGCTTTAAGTGAACTAGCACGTGAGCCAGTGCCAGCCGAAATTTTGCAGGCGTACAACTTAACCGAGTTGAAATTTGGCAAAGATTACATTATCCCAAAACCGTTTGATGCGCGCTTGTTAGCGCGTGTTTCAGGTGCAGTAGCAAAAGCAGCAAGTGAATAAACATGCAAAAGCTTGCACCTAAAAAACGCCCTAAAAACCTTAATTTAGCCACGATACGCTTGCCGATTAACGCGGTTGTGTCGATACTGCATCGCGTTTCTGGCATAGGGTTGTTTTTATTGTTACCAGCATTGTTATGGTGTTTTCAGCAATCTGTCAGCAGTGAGCGTAGTTACCAAAATTTGGGTGAAATATTCAACTTTTGGTTGAATAAATTACTGTTAATTGCCGCGTCTTGGGCGTTTTTTCATCACTTTTTTGCAGGTATTCGGCATTTATTGCAAGACGTACACTGGATGACATCACTACAAAAAGCGCGATTTTCAGGCCGTGAGGTGTTATGGCTGGTGGGTTTCGCGGTGCTGTTGTTTGCAATTTGGATATTTAATTAAATGTTAATTGAGTTACTAACGGACAAATATCCAGGCATGCGCTTATGGCTTTCGCAGCGGTTAAGCGCGCTGGTGATGGCTGTTTATATTGTTTGTTTAATTGTGGTTTTGCTGATTATTCAGCCGAATATCTTTATTGAATGGCATGCAGTTGCTAGCAATATTGTGTTTAAGGTTTCAACATTTTTATTTTTTGTTTGCTTGTCGTTTCACGCGTGGCTAGGTGTGCGCGATGTGATGCGCGACTATGTTTTTAATGTGAATTTACGCAATAAAATGCAGGTTTTGGTAGATGTTTTACTGCTCGGCTATCTTGCTTGGGCAGGTTTTATTTTATGGATTATTTAGCATGGCGTTAACAACACATAAATACGATGCAGTGATTATCGGCGGCGGCGGCGCAGGGCTACGCGCGGCTTTGCAATTAGCTGAGTCTGGCTCAAAAGTAGCCGTTTTATCTAAAGTATTTCCTACGCGCTCACACACAGTAGCGGCGCAGGGCGGTATTGCTGCAGCTTTGGGCAATGTGGCTGAGGACAAATGGCTGTGGCATATGTATGACACCATCAAAGGCTCAGACTACTTGGGCGACCAAGACGCCATTGAATTTATGTGTAAAAACGCTGCAAAAGCCATTATTGAGCTAGAGCATTTTGGCATGCCGTTTGACCGTTTAGAGTCTGG
>JANNBX010000235.1:0-2327 GCA_031385945.1 Methylophilaceae bacterium
GCTGTTTTCTTAATATCTCTTGTAAATCTGAACCATCTGGTGCACATCAAATTAGTGTGAACCCGGGCGACCGTATACCGGGTGTGCCACTACATAACCTTAATGCCTCACTTAGCTACGATTTAACACCAAGCTGGACCGTGGGCTTAACCGCAATTATGCATTCTGAATCGTTTATACGAGGTAACGAAAATAATAAACACAAAGCGGGAATAAGTAACTCTCAATATGCCTGCCAAATAGCAGGGGGTGCTCCACTTACGGAAGTGAATGGTATTCAGTATGCATGTGACTCAGGCACATTTTCAGCCAAGTCTAGGTTCCCTGGCAAAGTGCCTGGATATGCAGTTTTCAGCTTCAATACATCTTACAAAATTACCAAAGGTTTAACAGCAGGCTTGCAAATCAGCAACTTATTTAATCGCGAATATTACAGCGCAGGGCGCTTAGGCGTTAACCCATTCTCGCCATCTATCAACGGTGCAATTGGTGCTGGCGGATTTAACTATAACTCTAAAGAACATTTAAGCAGTACGTTTTTAGCCCCTGGTGCTCCAAGGGCCGGCTTCTTTAGCCTAACTTATGATTTTGATGTGGGTAGGTGAAAAATGAAAACGAGGGGCATTTGTGAGCTGCCCCGATAAAGAATTCAACCGTAATCGGCTTAGTACTTAACAGGCGCTAATAAAGATTAAGGTGAATTGGTATTGCAGGCAGCCACAAATGCCTGCTTATTGTAAAGGAAATTTATATGAAAAACGTTAAATTGAAGTTAGCAGTATTAGGTGTTTTTACAGTGATATCTGCACCAGTGTTTGCTACGGGCTTAGTGAGCTTGCCAACGGCGGGTTTTGCAGTCGCCGCCAATTCAGATTTTACTGGCTCATTAGCAGGTACTACGGCTTATACGCTGTGTAATACTACAGGGAACTTTGGCTCTGACACCTCAGATTATATTGCACCAACCGCCGGTGCAAACAATACCTGCGCCGTATTCCCATCAGGTGGTAACAACCCTGGCACGCCAGTTTCAGGGTTTACAAATGTAACAGGCTTTCCAGCTACTGATGTTGTAATTACTGCAAACGGTAGTAACTTGGCAGATATGCGTCAACGTGTATACCGCAATGCGGGTAACACGGAGTGTGTTTTTGAAAAGCGCTTGCGTTTTAGACAAACAGGTAACACGTTTGACTATAACCCAAGTCTTGCGGGCACTAATTACATGGAAGTGAACGATATTGCGTTAGGTGGTTTTAGCACAACAGCAACGCCAGCGGCTGGTTACTACCACTCTGGAAATACAGACTCACCAGTATATCGTATGGGTCGTGCATTTACTTCGGTACAAATGCAAGCAAATGCTCTTCCTTTAGCAAGTGCTGGCACTGTTCCTGCACCAAATTATTACAAACGCCCATTAAATAGCACAGCCCCTGCTGCAAGTACTGAAATTAATGGTGTAGGTCAAACATTGTCCCCTCCAGGCAACCCCACACAAGCCCAACAAACTGCTGCAATTCGTACTAACTGGGTAGACTTTACAATGGATGTAACTGGTGGTGCAGATGAAGATGGTACTACTGATCCTGATACATCATTTTTGTATATTCGAGCAGGTTGTGGAGCGGGTACATTTACTACAGCATTTCCTAATCTAATTAATTCAGTACGTATTCGCCAAGCTGGTCAAGAAACACAACCGTTTATTACTGTGTTGACTAGTGGTGTTGCACGAAGTGGCGCAAACGCAAACTTCTAGTAAAAAGCAGTTGTTTTAATTAGATATTAGCAATGGTTTAAATATGGCAGGGGTGCAAGCCCTTGCCGTACTTAGCTAGATTATTCGCCTAGATTATTTGTTAGAGAGAGTTTGTTATGCATCGATATTTACGTTATTTATTAGCGAATTTGTTTTTATTCGTATGGTTATCTCAATCAGCTTTGGCCGCACCTGTTAATCAAGGCTTTGTAAGCTTACCTAAAGAGGGTTTTGCAAGCTCGGCTTACATGCTTTGCAATACAACAGGTGAGTTTGGCTTAAAAGCGTCTATGACTCCTGAATTTAAAAATGACCTCGCAAAAGCTAACAATACTTGCGCTATTAGTAGCGAAAAGCTAATAGAAAGCCCGATGAATGCGCCTTTAGAAGGCTTTATCATGGTAGGCATGATTTCACGCGGCATCGCCATGCCAGCACCTTATGCGGGTGAGAGTGATGAAGTAGCCACGCTAACAGACACCATTTGGCGCAATAAAGATAAAACTGAATGCATTTACGGCACGCATTTGTTAATGAAGCCAAACCCGTTGGCAAATGGCCAAAT
>JANNBX010000239.1:0-10558 GCA_031385945.1 Methylophilaceae bacterium
AAGCCATTGAGATTTGCGGTGAGTCGCTACATTGAGCGTGCGCTGTTGAGCCAAGCAGGCTATAGGCAAACTAGCCGTGAGCAAAATGAAATACACACTCAGCCAACGACTAGAATTAGGCGACGCTAGGCCGCCATATTATTTATTCTGTGTGGCTAGTTGCTACTGGTGTTTTTAACGCACTAGTTAAATGTGGATTCAACAACTGCAACATTTGACTAAACACTTTCGGGTTGCCCGCTACAATATTGCCTGTTTGTAGCCAGCTTTCGTTGCCTTCAAAGTCACCTACTATGCCGCCTGCTTCTTGCACTAATAATGAGCCTGCGGCGATGTCCCAGCTAGACAAATTGATCTCAAAAAATCCATCAAAATAACCAGCCGCAACGTAGGCTAAATCAAGCGCTGCTGAGCCTGGGCGGCGCAAGCCGGCAGTTTTTTTGATCATATCTTTAAACATGCCAAGGTATGCGTCTAAATGCTGAAAATCACGATACGGAAAACCAGTACCGATGATGGAATCTTGCAATTTTGAGCGATTAGTCACGCGAATACGGCGGTCATTTAAAAATGCGCCACGGCCTTTGGTGGCGGTGAATAAATCATTGCGGTTTGGGTCGTAAATTACAGCTTGGGTAATGACGCCTTTTTGTTGCAAAGCAATTGAAACGCAGTACTGCGGCATGCCGTGTAAAAAGTTAGTGGTGCCATCTAGCGGGTCAATAATCCAGATATTTTCAGCTTCAGCATTTTCCGAGCCGCTTTCTTCACCTAAAAAACCGTGATCAGGATAAGCATTTTTTAAAATACTAATAATTGCATTTTCAGCGGCGATATCTACTTCAGTGACAAAGTCGTTAATATTTTTGCTTTTAATTTGCAATGCGCCAACGTCGTTAGACGCGCGATTTATAATTTTGCCGGCTTCGCGGGCGGCTTTTGTGGCTACATTTAAAATTGGATGCATTTGTGATTCTTTGATTGAGTGCTAACTGATAAAATAGCATTTTAGCTTTTTTCGCACTTTTCACCAAACGCAAAGTATTTATAAATTGAATTCTGACAATATTTTCAACAACGCCATCTTTAATAACATCAGAGTTGTTCTCTGCCAAACCAGCCACCCTGGCAATATTGGCTCTGCCGCGCGCGCCATGAAAACCATGGGTTTAAGCCAACTTTATTTGGTTAAACCCGATAAATTCCCAGATGCGCATGCAACTGCACTTTCAACGGGCGCGGCTGACTTGCTTGAAAACGCGATTGTGACTGAAACACTGAGTGAGGCTTTGACTGGCTGTGCGTTTGCAGTGGGCTTAAGTGCGCGTAAACGCTATTTATCGCACGAAAATGTTTCTGCACGTGAGGGCGTAGCCCAAATAGTGAAAATTGCTGCCAACCAGCCAGTAGCTTTAGTTTTTGGCACAGAGATGAGCGGCTTAAGCAATGCCGAATGTGATTGCTGCCAATTACTCGCGATGATTCCTGCTAACCCCGCCTACAGCTCACTCAACTTAGCTGCAGCCGTGCAAGTGTTGTGTTATGAAATTCGCATGGCTGTTTTAGAAGGTGCGATTGAAACAACAAGCCCAGAACCACTAGCAACGAACGATTCATTAGAGGGTTTTTATACGCATTTAGAAGAAACGCTATTGCACATTGGCTATTTAAACCCCGCCGCTCCTAAAAAACTAATGGAGCGCATGCGCCGCATTTACGCGCGCGCCAGGCTTGAAAAAGAAGAGGTGAATTTGTTGCGTGGTGTTTTAACGTTGACGCAAACACCTAGAAAGCATGATAAATATTAGCGATTGAATATTTAGTGGTTCAACATTAGCCGTTTAACTCGGCTAATGTTGCAATAAGTGTCGATTGATTCAGGTCTTGCGTGCGAAAAACTTCTTGGCCTTTATCTAGCAAGATTAGGGTTGGATAATTTTTCACCTTATATTTAAAAATCACATCGTTGCTGGTATCTACCAATAATTTGTACTGTACGTTAAAGCGCTTTTTATATTTAGCAAGCTCAGGCTCACCTGTCCACAAGCGTGTTGCCACGCCAACCCAGTTCACATTTGGGTATTTTTTATGTAAAACATTCGCCTGTGTTTGTGCGGTAATACAGTGTTTGCTTGCCAGTGGGCGCGTGTCTTTTAAATACCAATCACACCATGTTGAAACAAAAAATAGCGCTGTTGGTTTTTGTGTTTCATCAATATTACCGATGGTATTTTTTGCATTTTTTTCGATTACCGCAGCTTTTGCATTCACAGCCTTACCTTTGGCGAACAACGCCAAACGCTTATCTATGCCAGCTGTTTTTACGTATTCCGCATAAACCAATTTAGCTTGTTTATCCAGCAGTACATGATAAGGCGTTGCTATCAAGTTAAACGCTTTAGCTAACTCGCCTGATTGGTCTATTGCCAGCGGCATAGTTAAACCAAACTGTTTTTTAACCGCCGTAACCGTTTTTAAGTCGTCA
This sequence comes from Methylophilaceae bacterium, assembly GCA_031385945.1. GTDB lineage: Bacteria > Pseudomonadota > Gammaproteobacteria > Burkholderiales > Methylophilaceae > JANNBX01. The sequence goes on from JANNBX010000239.1 coordinate 2,486, forward strand.
TCCACGCCAATGTTGATGGCGATTATTTGTACTTTATCGCCATACTGTTGATAGGTTTTCTGCAAATGAGGCATTTGTTGTATGCATTCTGCGCAATAACTCGCCCAAAACTTGATATAAATAGGTTTGCTATTTTTGTACTGCGTCAATTTGACCACTTCACCTGTGGTCAGCGTAATTGGCAAATTAAGCGTTTTTTCATCTAACTCAGCTGCATTTGCAACGCTGATGAGCACTAAAAATAGCAAAAAGATTCTTTTTATACGCATGTTTTGCTAATATTTTTCTAAATGTTCAGCTAGTCAATGTAGTAGGTAGCCTAAGCACACCAGTCAGGATTTGGTAATTCAGCGAATACCTTACGTAAGCCGTCATTCCAGCCTTTGCGCACTGCTTTAAAATAGGGGTCGTCTTCCATAATCCGTTGATGGCAATCGTCATTAAAGCTGTCTTTACGGTAGAGTAGTAAATCGATGGGGGCCGCCACTGAAATATTGCTTCTAATTGTAGAGTCAAATGAAATCAGTACGCATTTGACAACCTCCATCATGTCGGTATTGGGGCGCACTACGCGATCGATAATCGGTTTGCCATATTTGGTTTCACCAATTTGAAAATAAGGCACTTCAGGGCTAGATTCAATAAAATTACCTGCCGAATAAATATTGAAAAGCCTTGGGTTTTCACCTTTAATCTGGCCACCAACAATAATACTGGCATTGAATTCTGAGCCATGATTTTTGAGGTGCTCAGCGTCGCGGGCATACACAGCACGCACTTCGTCACCCACTAATGTTGCAGCTTCAAACATGCTACTAACATTATTGATATTACGCTCATGATGCTTAGAAACTGCCTCGCGCAGCCGATTAACGACCGCTTGCGTAATGGCCAAATTACCAGCGGTTAGCAACGTAATTAAACGCTCACCACTGACTTCAAAAATATTCATCTTAGGGAACATGCCAACTTGATCAACGCCAGCATTGGTGCGGGTATCAGAGGCCATTACTAAGCCCTCTTCTAATAATAGTGCAACGCAATAAGTCATGCGAAATTCCTGAAATTTTTATATTTTTAGATAGGATGAATTTTACATGATAATGAAATTATTAAGATTATTGATGCGTATTTAATTAGCGAGCCACATTTATTTAGAAAGCATCAACATCTTAAATTGACGCAGCGCCCTCTTCAACGCCAGCGGCTTCGGTTAATTTAGCAACATTATCTTGCGTAAAAAATCCATCAAAACTGCCAAAGCGCTGCACATATTCAATAATCAATGATGAGTGCTCTGAGGCATTTGAAAATATTTGTTTCAGGCCTTCTTCACGACTGCCAATCACTTCCAATAAAAAGCCTTGGCCAAGTTTTGCAATGGCATTTACCACGTAGTCTATATGCTCTACGCCGCCAATTTCACCGTCTTTTACAGCAATAGCCACGTGGTGCAAACGTGGCCCATAGTTGCGCACAAATGTTTCAGTGGGCGATGGTAAATGCTCTAAATGATTCACAAAATAAGGTGTGTTGTTAGCCGTGAAAACTTTGGCAGGACTTTTAGATTCGGGGATTGCATGCACGCTTTTTGTCACGTTAGTCGATGAATTTTGGTCGTAGATATTGTAGGCTCCCCAAAAGTAATAGCTCGACCAAGACAGATATTCCAATATAGCCACTTCACGATTTTGGCTATAAACGCGTGTGGCTAAGTGATCAACCGGTAATAATAAATCTGCGAATCCATGTGTAATTTGCGCTTCTTTTGCTGCCTCATAAGCCGCTTGTACTTCTTTGTTAATCACGCTAACGCCTAAGGCATATACGCGCATTTCATCAGGCTTACGCTCTAAGTACGCCACAATATTGTGGGTGTAAGGCGATGGTTTACTCACCGCTAAATTACCTGGCAGCTCCAATTTACGGACTTCATCAGCGCTAAAAAATCGAAACGCGCGCTCTTGCTGTAATTTCACTACATCGTGGGCATTAGTCACGCGGATAATCTCGCCCATGTAGCGACTATTAGGTTTTTTAGCGCCTACTGGGTAGATTTCATTAAGGCTACGAAAAATACCGCGTAAATTAGGGTCTTTTACCTCACGCACAATGATGTCGGGGGAATTTAAATCAATGCGTAAAATGTGCGTCCAGTGCGCTTTGGTTTCTAGCGTAACTAGGTAGTGATACGGCGTCATCAAGCACAGCTCGCCAATATATTGAATGGAGTGCCCAGGGTCAACCGTAATCATCAGCGCATCAATTTCATGCAACATATTGGTCAAACCCATTGCATCGCGCTCTTCGAGCAGTTTGACCAAAAACTCCTCAAAAAATGGCGAGTTTACTTTGTCGCCATGGCGCGCAAAACCGAGTGATTGGCTGGCAGATTGCTGCTGAAATTGTTGTAGTGTTTTTGTTGTTTCTTGCATGATAAAACCTGTTTTAAATTATTGTTGCGACTGCTGTGATTGATTGTGTTGTGATTGATTGTGTTGCGACTGATTAACTGAAACTTGTACTAACATCGTCTCTGTGCCGCCGCCTTGGCGCATGCCGCTGAGCGGACAGGCTTCGCGGTAATCTAGCCCTACGGCTAATTTCACATAAAGCTCATCTGGCTGCACACCGTTTGATACGTCAAAGCCTTGCCAACCTAATGCTTCGCCGCACCATACTTCAGCCCATGCGTGGGTTTCCATCAAACTAAAATCGGCGGTAAATAAGTAACCACTCACATATCGTGCGGGGTAGCTAAGTATTCGGCAACAAGCAATAAATACATGGGCGTGATCTTGGCAGACACCTTGTTTTAAATCAAACGCTTGTACCGCGCTTGTGGTTACATTGGTGGCGCCTTTAGTGTAGGGCACAGCGCCCAATACGGCATGCATTAAGTCATAAAAATTAGCCATTTTATCAACATCGGTAGCGTTGAGTTGCGGCTTAAATGCGTTTGCAAATTGCGTAATATTATCGTCAATTTCGGTAAGTGGTGTACTGCGTAAATACACCGCTAACGGCAAGTTTTCAGATAATTGCATTGCCGCAAACTGACCAGTTTCAACCTCACCTTTTGCCACAATTTCGATCATATCGTGCGGGGTATCAATCACTAATAAATGGCTAATATTACCGTGGTAATCTTTCTGCGGTGTAGTTTGCGCTTTAGTGACTAACTGCCAGTTTCTCACTTGCTGACTGCTAGTTGTTGGGGGCGTTAGGCGGCACTGCTGAATAGTGTAACCGACAGGCCAGCTATAGCGGTAAATGGTGCGATGTTCAATACTCAGTAACATAAATTTAACGCCACTTAAGCAACCACTGCCGTACTCAAAAATCCGCGTTGTATTTCGGCACTTAAATGTTGGTTCGACTCAATAAATGCAGTTAAGAACTCATGCAAACCTTGCTGAAAAATATCTTCCATTCGGCCATACTTAAATTTTGAGTAAATTTCACCCGCCACACGGTTACACTCCATTTTACGGCTATGGCTTAACTGTTCTAAAATTTGCGAAACCTCGCTGCAACAATAATGCAAAGAGCGCGGCATATCTTGGCGTAACACCAACAGCTCTGCCACGCGCCACGGCTCAATAGTGCTATTAAACACTTTTTGATAAGCTTCAAAAGCGGATACTGAGCGTAATACCGCACTCCATTCATAATAATCTACTGCGCCACCAATTTCAGCATCTTCTGGCAGCAATAAATGATATTTCACGTCTAACAAACGCGCGGTATTATCTGCCCGCTCAATAAATGTGCCTAATCGTAAAAATCGAAATGCATCATCGCGGAGCATCGTACCAAAACTTACGCCGCGAAATAAATGTGAGCGTGATTTCACCCAATCGCAAAACTCATGTAAGCCATACTTACTCAAGTTACTACTTGAAAATTGCGCAAACTCTATCCAAATGGTGTTAATACTTTCCCATGTTTCACTTGAAACGGCGGCGCGAACGGCATGCGCGTTATCTCTCGCACTTTTGAGCGCACTATAAATACTAGATGGATTAGCAGCATCTAATGATAAATAGTGAATAGCCTTAGCGGCTGTTAACTCGCCATAATGCTCTGTAAATGTTTCGGTGTTACCCGTAATTTCCAATGCTGGCATCCATAAGTCAGACTCTGATAAATGCGAGTTAGGTACTAATGACATCTCATGTGTTACATCTAACACGCGTGCTAAATTTTCTGCGCGCTCAATGTAGCGGGCTAGCCAAAACAGGTGGTCTGCGGTGCGGCTAAGCATGGTTGACCTCCTTTGTTAATGTTTCATCTTCTGATTTATTGTCTTGCAACACCCAAGTGTCTTTGGTGCCACCGCCTTGCGATGAATTCACCACCAATGACCCCTCTTTTAACGCCACGCGACACAAGCCACCAGGCACTAACGAAACCTCTTTGCCAGACAAAACGAATGGCCGTAAATCTACGTGCCTAGGCGCGATACCAGCATCTACCAGTGTTGGGCAAGTCGATAATGCCAACGTAGGCTGGGCAATATAATTGGCAGGTTTTGAAACCAAACGCAATCTAAATTCATCGATTTCTTTTTTACTGGCTGTTGGCCCTACTAGCATGCCATAGCCGCCTGAGCCCTGTACTTCTTTAACGACTAGCTCGCTTAAATGCGCTAATGTGTAGTCTAAATCTTCTTTTTTACTCAGCTCAAAAGTCGGCACATTATTTAAAATAGGCTTCTCGCCTAAGTAAAACTCAATCATTTTCGGCACATAGATATAAGTCGCTTTATCATCTGCTACACCCGTGCCTACTGCGTTGGCGAGCGTTACACCACCATTACGATAGACCGATAACAAGCCAGGAACCCCCAGCATAGAATCAGGCTTAAATGCTAGCGGGTCAATATATTCATCATCTAAACGGCGATAAATCACATCTACTTTTTTAGGGCCCTCAGTGGTGCGCATAAACACTGCGTTGCCTTTTACAAACAAATCTTGACCTTCAACCAAATCAACACCCATTTGCTGGGCAATAAACGCATGCTCAAAATAGGCGCTGTTAAACGCACCTGGGGTTAGCAAAACAACTGTTGGGTCTGAAATATTATTTTGCGCAACTGCACGTAAATTGTTTAGCAACACTTGCGGATAATGCTGCACAGGCGCAACTGAATAACGACGAAACAGCTCAGGAAACAATCGCATCATCATTTTGCGATCTTCAATCATGTATGAAACACCTGATGGCGTGCGCAGATTGTCTTCCAGCACAAAAAATTCTGACTCAGATGTACGCACTAAATCAATGCCTGCAATATGCGCATATACACCTTGTGGCACATCAACACCAATCATTTCTGGGCGATACTGGCTGTTACTCAAAATGCTCGCTGGTACATGACCCGCTTTGATAATTTCTTGATCATGATAAATGTCATGTAAAAACATATTCAACGCTTTCACACGTTGTATACAACCTTTTGAAAGCGTTTTCCACTCATCAGCAGCTATGATTCTTGGCATGACATCAAACGGAATGAGCCGCTCTTTACCTGCTTGTTCGCCATACACATTAAAGGTAATGCCTACTCGGCGAAATAAAAGCTCAGCTTCCTGACGCTTAGTTTCGAGCAAGTTAGGCGCAATGGTTGCCAACCAAGCTTGATATTCAGCGTAAATACTACGCACGTCAGAAGCCTGATAAGTGGGCAACTTACTTGCGTGTAAGCCCTGAAACATTTCATTAAAGAATGCAGGTGTGGCTTGAGAGGAAGTATCCATGGTGCGTTTAGTTATAAGTTGTTTATAGGTTTGTTATATGCAATAAGCAATATCAATGCCTATTTTTATCTGGCTGATTTGCATCATCTTTATCAAGCCGTCTGTTGATCAATAGCCATATTCGCACCAAAATAGTGCCACATTTTATTTGTGCCTCAAAATAGTTTGAAGTTGAAAACTCAAATAAATGCATATATGCAATCAGTATAAACCTAGTAATTTAGTCAACCATTATGCTATAATTTTGTGCTATGTTTAAGCACCTAAAAGAAGATATCTCTATCGTATTCGAGCGTGACCCTGCAGCGCGCACGCATTGGGAAATACTGACCACCTATCCTGGCGTCCATGCACTGATTATGCACCGTTTTAGTCATTGGTTGTGGTCACAACGCCTATATTGGCTAGGCAGATTTTTTTCGCACATTGGCCGGTTTTTTACAGGCATTGAAATTCACCCTGGCGCAACCGTTGGCCGCCGCGTATTTATTGATCACGGCATGGGTGTGGTAATTGGCGAAACAGCTATTATTGGCGATGATTGCACGCTGTATCATGGCGTTACATTAGGCGGCACTTCATGGAATAAGGGCAAACGCCACCCTACGCTTGAGCAAGGCGTGGTCATTGGTGCGGGGGCTAAAGTATTAGGCCCTATCACCATTGGCAAAAACGCAAAAATCGGCTCAAACGCAGTAGTGGTAAAAGATGTGCCTGAAAACGCTACCGCTGTGGGTATTCCTGCACGAATTGTTGAAGATGAAAAACTAAAAGAGCGCGCAGAAACCGCACAAAAAATTGGCTTTAACGCCTACGGCGTATCAGCTTCTGAAAATGATCCTATCACTAAAGCAATCTACGCCCTGCTAGACCACGCCGCTAATCAAGACAAGCTGATTGTTGAAATGCGCGACCAGCTCAATAAGCTAGGCGCCGATTGCGAAACAGATGCCGAAGTTGGTAAAGCGTTTGATGTGAATGCACTCAAAAATCTTTGAAAAAACTTTGAGAAAATCTCACTGAAAATTGATAGCAAACTCATTATTTTACTTAACTTAATTTGACTTAAAACGACTACTTTAAGACTGATAATACTTGATTGAACTACTGGGTTATTTTATAATCTTATTCTTGAATAAATTAGTCAACTACTCTGACGTTAAGAATCTTAAACTATGCGCTTAACCACTAAAGGCCGCTTCGCCGTTACTGCAATGCTAGACATTGCATTGCAAGCGACTGCGCCTGAAAATATTGCCAAGCCCATTACGCTCGCTGACATTAGCGAGCGTCAAGATATTTCGCTGTCATATCTTGAGCAGTTATTCAGCCGCTTACGCCGTAGCGGTCTAGTTGAAAGCGTACGCGGCCCTGGTGGCGGTTATCGTTTAGCAAAACCTGCCGAGCAAATATGTGTTTCAGTGATTATTAACGCAGTTGATGAGTTAATTGACGCTACTCAGTGTGGTGGTGAAGAGAATTGTAAAGACGACAAACGTTGCATGACGCACGATTTGTGGACCAGTTTAAATACTAAAATATTTGATTATTTATCAGGTATTTCATTGGCTGATTTGGTACAAAATGAGTTGGCATCGAAAACTAAAATAACCAATCAACCAATTAGCTTTATGGTAAAACCAGCCTGTAACGCGCAATTACACGCGGCTTGACTTTAATTAACATGCCACAACAAATGAATACTCACGTTTATTTTGATCACAACGCAACAACCGCTTTAAATAGTGAAGTATTTGAGGCAATGGAGCCTTTTATGGGCAGCCAGAATAACGCAAGTAGCCGCCATGCATTTGGCCGTGTAGCACGAAATGCAATTGATACCGCACGTGAGCAAGTTGCTAGCGCAGTAGGTGCGCATCCGAGCCAAATTGTATTTACAGCAAGCGGCACAGAAGCCAATAATTTTGCAGTAAACGGTATTTGTGCAAATAGTTTTGATCAGCATATTGTTATCAGTAGTATTGAGCACCCTTGCGTGACTCGCCCAGCTTTGGCGTTGAAAAAACATGGCTTTCAGGTGCAGTATTTAGCACCAAATGTACAGGGTTTAATTGAAAAGTCAGCGTTAAGCGCCATATTAAAAAATGACACCGCGCTAGTTTCTGTGATGCTAGCTAACAACGAAACAGGTGCAATTCAGCCGATTGCCGAATTGGCCGAAATTGCGAAAAAACAGGGTGCTTTTATGCACACCGATGCAGTACAAGCGCTCGGCAAGATAACAGTTGATTTTGCTGATTTAAATGTACATGCCATGACGATTTCTAGCCATAAAATTGGCGGCCCG
>JANNBX010000257.1:0-1913 GCA_031385945.1 Methylophilaceae bacterium
CTGACGCAGTTTCCTAATTTAGCGCGTGACGTTTTATATGGCGATGAAAGCTTGTTTATTCTGCTATTAAGCGTGTTTTCAATTGGTATTGGTATCGGCTCGCTATTGTGCGAGAAACTCTCAAAAGGCAAGGTTGAGCTAGGTTTAGTGCTGTTTGGCGCAATCGGCTTAACCATTTTTGGTGCTGATTTGTATTTTTCAGCCAGCAACTTGCAAAGCAGTTGTAACAACAAATGCTTGTTTGATTTTCAGTCATTTATTGCACGAAATTATCACAACGCAGATGGCCATTTAAACTGGAGCAATTGGCGTTTACTTGGTGATATTGGCCTGATAGGCTTATTTGGCGGCTTCTACATTGTGCCGCTTTACGTGCTGCTACAAACCAGAGCCGAAAAAAACGTGCAATCACGCGTGATTGCCGCTAATAATATTTTAAATGCGTTGTTTATGGTGGTTTCTAGCGTTATTTCGGCTGCGTTATTTGCTCAAGGGTTAACTATTGCGCAGTTATTTTTAGCAACATCGTTACTTAATATTGTGGTGATGATCTACTTATGCGTGCGCCAGCCCGAATATTGGCACGCTTTTGTGAGTTGGGTAAAGCTTTAAGGGCATCTCTATAAACTCAAGTTTCGTCGTCACACGGCGTTGCTCATAAAAATAATTCCTTATATATTCAATATATGCGGCGTCATTATTTTGTAATCGCGCCTTGTTTGACTTGAGATTCTAGAATTTATAGAGAAGCCCTCAACCTAATGAAAATACGTAGTGTTTTTTGGTGTTTAAACAGGCTGGCGTAATGGGTGGTGCATGTATAGTTACAACACGTAATGCAGTTATAAAAACAGCAAAACGAATTTAATTAATTAACTTAAAGGATTCTATCATGTGGACAAAACCAGCTGCTACTGAAATGCGTTTCGGTTTCGAAGTTACAATGTACGTTGCAAATCGCTAAGATTCGCTAGTCGTTTTTTAACGACCGTATAAAAAAGGATGCTTAGGCATCCTTTTTGCATTTAAGCGACAGATGATTAACAATTAGTTCGCTGTTATTCATTTCCCCCATTCGCGCCTATAATCAATTTACGTAAGTGCGTTCTATTACGTCTACTTCAATGTATTTAAAAGGGGATTCAACATGTTTTTATCAGGAGCTATGACGACTTTTATCGGCCGTGTTTTGCTTTCACTCATTTTTATTATCAGTGGCTTTGGTAAACTAGCCGCTCCAGCAGGCACCATAGGCTATATCGCCAGCGTCGGCGCACCTTTGCCTGAAGTGGCTTACGGCATTGCGGTATTTGTCGAGGTTGGTTTGGGCTTGGCTTTATTGGTGGGTTACAAAGCTCAAATTGCCGCGGCAGGTATTGCGCTATTTACACTAGCCGCCGCGTTTTTGTTCCACAATAATTTTGCTGATCAAATTCAGATGATTATGTTTATGAAAAACATCACCATTGTTGGTGGCTTGCTATTGGTCGTTGCGCATGGCGCAGGCGCTTATAGTGTAGATAATCGCAAATAATGAGCGTTTAATAAACAGGCTTTTTGGTCATGACAACACTATTTATATCTCATGGCGCACCTACACTCGCCATTGAGCCGGGGCTCACGGGCAAGTTGCTGGGTGAGCTTGGCGCGTCATTGCCAAAGGCCAGCGCTATTTTGGTGGTTTCAGCACATTGGGATACACGTTATGCAAAAGTAAGCACAGCGCCCAAGCCTGAAACCATTCACGATTTTGGCGGCTTTCCTAAACAAATGTACGATATTCAATACCCTGCAAATGGCGCAGCTGCATTAGCGCAACAAAATGCGAGTTTGCTAAAAAATGCAGGCATAGCAGTTGAGCTAGATGCCAATAGAGGCCTTGATCATGGCGCTTGGGTGCCACTGATGTTGAT
>JANNBX010000088.1:0-3508 GCA_031385945.1 Methylophilaceae bacterium
GCCTTTAACGCGCTTGCTGATGGCTGATAAACCGTATCCGGCTGACAGAAATACAATAGGGCTATCTTGTTGTAATAAGCGTGCAAACTCATGATAAATTTTCATACGTTTTTCAGGGTCTAGTTCTAAACGGCCTTGCTCAAGCAAGCGGTCGACTTTTGGATTGTTGTAGCCTATGAAATTGAATTTTCCTGGTTCTTGTTGGCTAGAATGCCAAATGCTAAATTGATCTGGATCTAAACCCAAGCTCCAACCCAATACTACTACATCAAAATCACCGGTTTTGATAAAACGACCAATAAAGCTAGCCCATTCTAATGATCTAATTTGTACATCAATGCCAATATCTTTTAATCGGCGTTGAATCAGTACTGCACTTTTTTCGCGCTCTTTATTCTGATTGGTTAAAATCTCGAAGGCCAATGGTTTGCCATCGCGATCTAAAATACCGTCACCATCGTGGTCTTCATAGCCCGCTTCTTTAAGTAGATCTTTAGCTTTTATGGGGTCATAGCCTGTTGGGGTAAGCGCTGGGTTACTCCAGCGTGTACCAGGTTTGTAGGGCGACGCAATATTGATACCTAAACCTAATAAAACACCATCAATAATTTCTTGTTTGTCAATAGCTAAATTAATTGCGCGGCGCACGCGCACGTCATCAAATGGTTTATGTTTTAGATTAAAGCCCAAATAGGTGTAGCTGTTTCCCAATTCTTTATAAAGATTTATCTTTTGTTGTAAATCAGGACGGGCAGGGATAATGCGCGAATATTTGATTGGATCTAGTCCCATATTATCAATATTGCCAGCCATAAACTCTAAAAATTGCGCTGACAAGTCAGGAATAATACGTGAAATTAAGCGATCAATTTTTGCTTGCCCTAAAACAGAATTGTCGTTGCGAGTGAGTATTAAGCGCTCGCCACTACGCCAGCTATCAAGCTTATAGTAATGACTACCCACAGGATTGCGGGCAAAAGCCGTTGTATGAATGTCTTTACCTAACAATAAATGCTTAGGCATAATTTGCAGGCTAGCCCAAGACTCCAGCGCAGGTGCGTAAGGTGCTTTGTAAGTCACTTCAAAAGTAAGAGGGTCTAACGCGCTAGCCTTAGTGATTAGCTTGTAGTCATCTGCGTATGGGCTGCGGGTTTTATCATCGGTAACTAATTGCCATGTGAAAAGTACATCTGCACTGGTAAGTGGCTTACCATCAGCCCATTTCATATTAGGTTTAAGCTTAAAACTGATGGTTTTTTGATCAGTCGATACCACCCAAGAAGCGGCTAATTCGCCTTTAATATCTAAGTTTTTGTCATATTTGAGTAGTTTGTTGAAAATATTACCTGCAATAGCAGACGCCGCTGATTCGCCAGCAATCATAGTAATCAGCCCGCTGGGCTCACCCACCATGGCATCTATCATTGTGCCGCCAGCAACAGATGGGTAATTTTTATCTAAATCGAGCGTTTGTGTGGTGGTTGTAGGCTTGCCGCAGGCTGCAAGTATCAAAACCAAAAAAAGAGGATAAAGTGTTTTCAAAACAGTTTTTCTAATATATTTTTAGCCAGAGGTAATTAACTGCGAACAATTGTTAATTTTTTGCCTGGTTGTATGTTTGAGTTTTTAAGTTTATTCCAGCGTTTAATATCGGTGCTACTCACGTCAAATTTAACTGCAATTTCAGCTAATGTGTCGCCACGTTTCACCAAATATTTGTGAGTACTACTTTTAATTTTAGTTCTATTGCTTCTGCTTTTAGCATTATCAGCAACGCTGATTTTCTGATGTGGAATCTCTAAGTTTTGCCCAGGTTTTATCTTGCTAGATTTAATGCTGTTATCGGCTTTAAGTGCTGCAACTGTTACACCGTATTTTTTAGCAATAGTTTTAAGCGTTTCATGCTTTTTAACAATATGATATTTAACGCTTTGATGCGATTTTTTTTCAGATAGTAAAGAAGAGTGTGCATCGTGCTCGCTAGTATTTGGTTCTGCTTGCACAGACTCAAAATTATCAGTTAACTCAGTGTCTACCGCTTGTTCGCCGTTACTGGCAACAAGCAATGGCATATTATTATTAAGCTTATTTTTTTTGCTTGATAGCTGATTAACTTCGCGCAGCTCTCCTACATTCATACCAAATTTTTGTGCAACCAAGCCAATATTCTCGCCACGTTTTGCTTGGTAGGTTTGCCAGCTGACAAGCGGTTTAGTGTAATTGTTAAGATTATTATTAAATGCTGCGACAGAGTTAATCGGTAATAAAATTTCATGCGACCCTTTGCCGCCACTCAGTATTGGACGTTTGTGCTCAGGATTTAATGCATTAAATTCATCCATGCTGATTTCGGCAAAACTCGCTGCAAGCTTAGCGTCTATGCGGTCTGGTGCGGTTACTTTTGCAAAGTACGGCGTGTTGTTAATGGGCGCAATATTTAAACCAAACTCTTCAGGGTTAGTCATGATATTTTTGATTGCTTGCAATTTAGGTACATATTGCTGTGTTTCAACCGGTAAACTTAAGCTCGCATAATCGGTAGGTAAGCCAAGTTTTTTATTGCGGTTAATAGCTCGTTGCACAGTGCCTTCACCTGCGTTATAGGCAGCTAAAGCAAGCTCCCAAGAGCCAAACATGCCGTGTAGTTTTTGCAAATATGTAAGTGCAGCACCTGTTGCAGCGGTCACATTACGGCGATTATCTTTCCAAAAGTTTTGCTCTAATCCAAAATGTTTGCCAGTGCTCGGAATAAACTGCCAAATGCCAGACGCACGACTAGTTGAATAAGCTTGTGGGTTAAAGGCACTTTCTATCATTGGTAAAAGTGCTATTTCAGTTGGCATGCCACGTTTTTCAACTTCACCAACAATAAAATAAAGATACTTTTGACTGCGCTCCATCATGCGTTTAATGTAATCAGGACGTTTTGCGTACCAAGCTTCATGTTGTGCACTGCGGCTAGACGCCACGTTTTGCATGGCATAACCATCAATAATACGTTGACGAATTTCGGGTGTGTTGGCTGAATCTGCAGCTAAATTTTGTTTTTGAGTCTCATTATTTGATTCACTTTTTGTTGCTAATTCGTTTTTAACCAACGGGTTTGCGTTGTTAGGGTTAAAAACATAGCCCGCCTCTGGTGCTATTTGGTCAGCGCGTGGCGTAGCAATATTTTGCTGCTCAGTTGCGCTTACATTGTTTGATCTATTGTTTAAGTTAGGATTATTTAATGTTGAACTGAGTGGGTTGTCATCTTGAATAGTGATTTCAATACCTGCGGCATTGGTTTCACCGTAAGTAGTCATGGGCATTGAGATGCCAGCAATCATGCAAACTGTTATTGTATAAACTGCTTTTAAAGAAAAAAAGTCATGAAATTTTGACAACAAATTGACTTTGGCAAAATGCGTCGTAGTAAATAATGTTGATATTTTTAATTGAAATTTAACCATTAAATTGAGCCATGAGTATTAGCGCAACTAAAGTCGCGCCCTTGCAATTAAAGAAC
>JANNBX010000022.1:0-1921 GCA_031385945.1 Methylophilaceae bacterium
TAACACCTCATACGGCACACTCTACCTTATCCCTGTTGCGCTTGGCGATGACAATATCGCTGCGCTTTTACCCACAAGCTTGCCACCAGACGTGATTAAAATCGCTCAAAACCTCGAAAACTTTGTGGTGGAAAGCGAAAAATCTGCCCGCCAATTTTTAAGTGCCATTAAAACCGCTAAACCAGTACGCGAGCTCAGTTTAAGTTTGCTAAACGAGCACACATTAGATAAAGAGGTTGCTGGCCTGTTGTCGCCACTGCTAACAGGTAAAGACATTGGCTTAATGTCAGATGCAGGCTGCCCTGGCGTGGCCGACCCAGGTGCAAAGTTAGTCGCATTGGCGCATCAAAAAGGCATAAGAGTTGTGCCATTTGTCGGCCCAAGTTCGATTTTATTAAGTTTGATGGCTTCGGGCTTAAATGGTCAGCAGTTCGCTTTTTTAGGCTATTTGCCAGTGGATAAATTGGCGCGTAATAATAAACTTAAAGATATCGAAAAGCGCTCGCAAGCCCACAACGAAACTCAGATTTTTATCGAAACACCCTACCGCAATCAGCATATGCTAGAAGCGATTTTGACTAGTTGCAACCCCAATACCCGCTTATGTGTTGGCTCGCAGGTCAGCTTGCCAGATGAATTGATTATGACGAAGCGCATTAGCGAATGGAAACAAAGTGCGTTGCCAGATTTACATAAGAAGCCGACAGTGTTTTTGCTACTAGCCTAAATATTTTTAGTTTAGAATTAACTAACCCTTTCTATGTGAAGTGTTAAAAATTATGTTTGGATTAACTCTTGATGAAACCTTGACGCTAATAATTGCTGGCTACGCAGCGGTAGTTTCGACATTCGTGCTTGGTTGGGATGCATACAAGTGGTTAAACGAAGGGCCTAAAATCAGAATCACTGCCCAAACGGGGATGAAAATAATGGGCGGCGGCCAAATTGACCCCAAGACGTACGTCTCTCTTACCGCGGCCAACTATGGCGATAGAGCTACAACGATTACAAACATGGGCTTTCTGTATTACACCACATGGTTCAATGCCTACTTACGACGCAATCGACCCAATCAAGCCTTCATTATCCCTACACCCTCACAAGCTCAGGTTTTACCGTATAGATTTGAGACGGGTGCTCAGTGGATCGGAATGGCCGTCCAAGATGAAGGAGTAGATAGAATGATTCGTGATGGGTACTTATTCGCCGTGCTTTACTGTTCAACTTCTGGCAAAGGTATCCGAGCTCGCCTAAACCGCAAAGAGCATTCTACAGTTGCCGAAGCAAATGCAACTTAAGTTAACAAAGCTTTCACTGGCGCATAACTCAAACGATGCTGCGGGCAAATGCCATGTGCCTGCAAAGCCAATAGATGCTTAGGTGCTGGGTAGCCTTTATGTTGTGCAAAGCCATATTGCGGGTATTGTTTATCTAACTCATATAACTCAGCATCGCGCGCGACTTTTGCCAAGATTGATGCGGCAGAGATGGCTTGTACTTTACTATCACCCTTCACAATCGCCTCACATGGCAAGCTGATTTTGGGGCATTTATTGCCATCTACTTGAACCAAGTCGGGCGTAATTTCAAACTGCGCTTGCATGGCTTCTATGGCGCGCTTCATTGCCAATAAGCTTGCTTGTAAGATATTGATTTCATCGATTTCTTGGCAGGTGCAACTGGCAATGCCCCATGCCAGCGCTTTGGCTTTAATTTCACCACTTAAAAAATCACGCTTTTTCTCAGAAAGTTTTTTAGAATCAGCCAAGCCAACTATAGGATTATTTGCATCTAATATCACCGCAGCCGCATACACACTGCCGGCCAAGGGGCCACGCCCTGCTTCATCTACACCGCAAATTAGTTGCATATAAAGCCCAATTCATTCATTTCGTCATTCCCGCGTAGGCGGGAATCTATG
>JANNBX010000047.1:0-8100 GCA_031385945.1 Methylophilaceae bacterium
GCCGCTTAATTTTCATTTTAGTTTTCGATCAAGTGTATTGAGTGAATTGGGTGAGAGAGGCTTTTATCTGGGTAGCATCAACGAGAGTTATCTGGATAATTTACAGCTATTTCATTCAGGTCAATCGAATATTTTGCCTCAGCCAGAAGAGCCTGAAAACGAATTTTGAATTTTAGTCATACTGTTTATCTATTCTATTTTTAGTATATCCAGTAACGATAATTTAATTTTAGTAATCATCTAAGGGTTTAAGACTTTCCCGTTTTTATACATCACATCAGGCTTCTTATTGCCGTCTTTATCCCAAGTTTGCTCCAAACCATCTTTTAAACCGTTGTTAAAGGTTGATTCTGCGCGTTGTTTACCGTTAGCGTACCATTGTTTAAATATGCCGTGTTCAACTCCATTTTTATAGTGGGCTTCAAGCTTTATTTGGCCGTCTTCGTACCATTGGTTCCAAATACCGTCTTCTTTGTCATCTACGTAATTAGTTTGTATTTTTTTGTTGCCGCTTTCGTACCAAAATATCTCAAGGCCATTCTTTTTGCCTTTGATAATATTCACTTCGTATTTTGGTTTGCCGTTTTCAAATTGTTCGGTGTATTGGCCGGTAAAGCTTTTGTCAAAATAGTTTTGCGCTAGGCTTAACTGGCATACAAGCGTTAAAAATAAGGCGAGCAGTAGTGAATTTATTTTACGCATGAAAGTCTTTAAATAGGTAAGTTTCAATATGACGTTTTACGCTAAAAATTGTTCAATGTCAGCAAGCATATTCGTATTTTAATCACGCTTAATCGCTCCCAAATGCCCACTATAAACCCAGTAAATGTTCACAAACCTAGCCTTAATCCTAAAAAACTATTACGCAGTAAATGGACCGCTAAAATACCGCAAAACAAAGAAAAACATTTTATGGTGGTTAGTATGGTGTTGCCTTTGCCACCGCTCAGCCAAATTGAGCAAGTAGAGTTACAGGCGGTGCATTCGGGACGTAGCTTTACTTTGCCGTGGCGGCATTTAACTGATAATAGCCTGTGGCTACAAGGCTGGGTATGATGCGAGTACTTGAGCGAGTAGCAATTGTTGGGGCTGGCATGGCCGGGTTAGCTTGTGCAACTGTGCTGCAAAATGCAGGATTACAGGTGACGGTATTTGAAAAAAGCCGTGGTGCATCAGGTAGGGTTAGCACGCGTTTGGGCGTGGACGATAATGAGCCTTGGCAATGTGACCATGGCGCGCAATATTTTACCGCGCGCGACGCTAATTTTCACGCGGAGGTATTACGCTGGCAGCAAGCAGGCGTAGCAGGTATTTGGAACCCACGGTTAAAAGAAACGGATGGCTTGGCTTTTTGGGTTAAAGAAAAAACAGTAGAGCGGTTTGTGGGTGTGCCGCGCAATAATGCGCCTGCACAATTTTTAAGTGAATCGCTCAATTTAAAAATCAATGCTACGGTCACTCAAATGCTACATAAACCTGAGGGCTGGCAGTTGCAAACCAGAGAGCAGGGCTGGCTAGAAGATTATTTTGATGCAGTTATTTTAGCTATTCCAGCGCCGCAAGTTATGCCACTGGTAACGGGGTTATCTACCAAACTCGCTTTGCTGGCGTCTAGCATAAAAATGCGCGGCTGCTGGGCGTTGATGTTGCGTTTCGATGCACCACTTAAGCTTAAGTTTGATGGTTTATTTGTGAATAAGCCACCACTCAGTTGGGTAGCGCGCGATAGCAGCAAGCCAGGGCGCAATGGGCCAGAAACTTGGGTTTTGCATGGCGAAGCTATGTGGAGTGAGACGCATATTGATGATAGCCCTGAATCGGTAGCCGAAAAAATGATAGATGCGTTTTTAGCAGTTGGTGGGCGCGTCCCAAACGCTTACACCGCGCACCGCTGGCGCTATGCAGATTGTGAAAATGTCGCAAACTTAGGTAATGCATGGGATAACCAAGCGCAAATAGGCTTATGCGGTGATTGGTTAAACGGTGGCAAAGTGCAGGGCGCTTGGCTAAGTGGCTATACGCTCGCGCAAAAGTTGTTGGCGGTAAAACTTTAAAACTTAGCGATTAGGTTACAAGCTGAACCAAAAGAATTTTACGAAGTTTGAACAATGTGCAAATAAAACGTACATACTGTGTATACATTGTTTGAAAGCTCAATCATGTTTAACTTACTAAAAAGCAGGTCAATATTTCAGCTGATTTTGCTGCTTTATATTTTAGTAATTCCGCTGGTTGTTATTGCTGACGCACAATCTCCCAAAATTAAAATCATGGCAGTAGAGTTTGAACTACGTGATGTATCGCCACTGCCAAATGTTGCTCAAGAAGTTGAGCGCACTCAGTTAATTGATGGCGTGATTAAAAAAGTGTTGACAGAAAATGGCTATGAAATGGTGCCCGCTTGTGATGCTTTGAAAAAAGCTTACGAGCAAGGCAACGGTTACCTATACGACCGCCCAGAAATTGCTGGTAAGCTGGGCGGCGAGTGTGGGGCAGATTATGTATATATGGGTCAAACATGGAAACCAAGTTTTTTGTTTGTGTTTCCCCAAGTGCAAATTGTAGATACGCGACAAAATTTAACACGTGCGCAGTTAGTGGTGGTTAGCCGTGTGGTGCAACTTGAGGCCTCAACGCTAGACACTAACGTAACAGAGGTAGCAGGCAAAAAGTTGGCTGCGCAAATTATAGAAAAATTAAAATCAGTGAGGAACAAGCTTTAAAATTAGGTACAAAAAAAGCACCCAATTGGGTGCTTTTTGATTTAGCCGATTCTAATTTATTTAGCAGCTAATTCAGTCACAGATTCAATCACAATTTGACGAATAGGCTGATCTTGCTCTGTTGGTGTGGCTTCAATTTTTTTCACAACATCCATGCCTTTAATCACTTTACCAAACACCGTGTAACCCCAGCCGCGCTCTGATTTGTCGGTATGGTTTAAAAATGCGTTGCTAGCGGTGTTAATAAAAAACTGACCAGTAGCTGAGTGTGGGTCTCCAGTACGCGCCATAGCGATTGTGCCAATATTATTGGCTAAGCCATTATCTGCTTCGTTTTGAATTGGTTCGTGCGTGGCTTTTTCATCCATATTGGTTGTTAAACCACCACCTTGCACCATAAAATTACTGATTACACGGTGAAAAACGGTGCCGCTGTAAAAGCCTTCTTTGGTGTAACGCATAAAATTTTCAACTGTTTTAGGCGCTTTTTCTTGGTTTAACTCTACAATAATGCTGCCAATATTAGTTTTAATTTCAACCGTTGGTTGGGCAAATGCAGCGCTAGAAAAAAGGCTAGTAGCGATGATAAAGCTGGTAATCAGTTTCATAATGTTCCTATGTGAAAAAAGTAATACGTGTTTTAAACGGTTGTATCGAGTAAATGGATGACACCATCTAAGCCACTAAAATTCAGCGAATAAGTAGCTTGTGCTTGCACAATTGGTTTGGCGTGGTAAGCAATGCCAGCTGTGGCCTCAGCCATCATTTTAAGGTCGTTTGCGCCATCACCAATGGCAATCACTTGGCTGGTTTCAAGGCCTAGCATCAAGCGAACGCGATTTAATTTGTCGGCTTTTGCTTGGGCGTCCACAATGTCGCCCAAAATATTGCCAGTGAGTTTGCCCTCAATAATTTCTAGCTGATTAGCCTCAGCGTAATCAAGCCCGAGCAGGTTTTGTACATGATTTGCGAAAAAATCAAAACCACCAGAAACCAGCATGGTTTTAATATTGTGTTGCTTGCAGGTGTTAATCCATTCAACCGCACCCGGGCTCAGTTTTAAGCGCTCATCAATCACGCGTTTAAGAGCTGATTCATCTAAACCTTTAAGTAACGCAACACGTTTGCGTAAGCTCTCTGCAAAATCTAACTCGCCACGCATGGCAGCTTCGGTAATCTCCGCAATTTGCGGTTTAATGCCATGCATATCAGCAATTTCATCTATGCATTCAATGGTGATGAGCGTTGAGTCCATATCCATCACACAGAGTTTTATTTTGGCTAATGTGTGCTTGTCGCTCACTAGAGTGATATCTAGTTTTTCAGCAGTGCAAAAATCTTTTACGTTATCTGGCAGGCTGGCTTGGGCTGGCAGGTAGTAAGAGCGCTCACCAACTTGAGTAAATTGCACACCGCGTGGTGCGGACAGTAGGGCATGAATATGCGCTAAATGCGCGTGGCTGAGGGTTGCACCTTGAACGACTAATCGCATGAAATAACTTTTAAGCTAAAAATAATATTATACGATGTAACTGAATATGCTGAAACTCGCTTGTTTGTAAACTGGCTGTTTCTAAACTAGCTAAATAGCTGGTTTTAAGCGAAAATATTACCTAGTTAAAAATATCATTTTAAGCAGTAATCAAATCTATGAATCTTCACGAATATCAAGCCAAATCTTTACTTGCCCAGTACGGCGTACCAGTACCCAAAGGTACTATTACCGACAGCGTCGAAAGCACTTGCACCGCCGCCCAACAACTAGGTGGCATGTGCGTGGTTAAGGCGCAAATACACGCTGGCGGCCGTGGTAAGGCTGGTGGCGTAAAAGTAGTGCAAAGCGCTGCAGATGCTAAAAAATTAGCGATTAGCTTATTAGGTAAAGCGTTGGTCACGTATCAAAACGCGCCTGATGGCCAACCTGTGCACCAATTATTGATTGAAGAAACGTTGCCGATTGCACGCGAGTTGTAT
Source organism: Methylophilaceae bacterium (assembly GCA_031385945.1). Classification (GTDB taxonomy): domain Bacteria; phylum Pseudomonadota; class Gammaproteobacteria; order Burkholderiales; family Methylophilaceae; genus JANNBX01. Next base: position 4,698 of record JANNBX010000047.1, read on the forward strand.
TTGTCGATGTTGGTTGATAGAACACTAGAGCGCGTCGTGGTGGTTTGTTCTAGCGCTGGCGGCATGGATATTGAAGAAATTGCTTCAACACAACCTGAAAAAATCCTCACGGAAATTTGTGATCCGCTCAATGGCTTGGTAGATTATCAAGCGCGTAATTTAGCGTTTAAATTAGGTATTACACAAGTTGCTGAGTTTACAAAACTACTTAAATCTTGCTATAAATTATTTAAAGACAATGATTTAGCATTACTTGAAATCAACCCATTGGTAGTGACCACAGATGGCCGATTGATTGCGCTAGATTGCAAAATTAGTGTGGATGACAACGCGCTATACCGCCAAAAAACGCTCAATGCACAACGTGATTGGTCGCAGACAGACAGCAAAGAGGCCGATGCCCATGCTGCTAACCTGAATTATATTGCCCTAAACGGCAATATTGGCTGTATGGTCAATGGTGCTGGTTTGGCAATGGCGACGATGGATTTGATTAAGCTTCATGGTGGCGCACCTGCGAACTTTTTAGATGTAGGTGGTGGTGCCACAGCTGAAATGGTGACAAAAGCCTTTAAAATTATTTTGGCAGACAGCCAAGTAAAAGCAATTTTAGTCAATATTTTTGGCGGCATTATGCGCTGCGATATTATTGCCGAAGGCATTATGACAGCCGTGAAAGAGGTGGGTATGCAAATACCGGTGATCGTGCGTTTAGAGGGTACGAATGTGGAATTAGGTAAGAAAATGTTGCGCGAAAGTGGTTTGAATATTATTTCAGCTGAGAATTTAACAGACGCAGCAAAACAAGCGGTGGCTTCTGTAAAAGTATTAAATGTTGCAAAGGAATCACACTAATGGCGATTCTAGTTAATAAAAATACCCGTGTGTTGTGCCAAGGTTTTACGGGCAAACAAGGTACGTTTCATTCTGAGCAGGCACTGGCTTACGGCACTAATATGGTGGGTGGCGTTACCCCCAATAAAGGCGGGCAAACACATTTAAACCTGCCAGTTTTTAACACCATGCGCGAAGCCGTGGGTGAAACAAATGCAGATGCCTCAGTTATTTACGTACCGCCAGCATTCGCGGCAGATAGTATTTTAGAAGCGTGTGACGCAGGTATCAGCTTGATTGTGTGCATTACTGAGGGCATACCTGTGTTAGATATGCTGAATGTAAAAGCAGCGTTGAATGCGAACAATGTAAAGCTCATTGGCCCTAATTGCCCAGGTGTGATTACGCCAGACGAATGCAAAATTGGCATTATGCCGGGTAGTATTCATTTGCGTGGCAAAGTTGGTGTGGTGTCACGCTCTGGTACGCTTACTTATGAAGCGGTGCACCAAACAACGCAACTAGGTTTGGGGCAAAGTACTTGTGTTGGCATCGGTGGCGACCCGATTAAGGGCTTAAATTTTATTGAGTGTTTAATGATGTTTGAAGCAGACCCTGAAACTGAAGCCATTATTATGGTCGGCGAGATTGGCGGCAGTGATGAAGAAGCCGCGGCAGACTTTATTAAGCACCACGTGACTAAGCCAGTGGCAGGTTACATTGCAGGGTTAACTGCGCCAGCAGGCAAGCGTATGGGGCATGCTGGGGCGATTATTTCTGGCGGGTCTGGGCGTGCTGAAGATAAAATTACTGCATTAGAACGCGCTGGCGTGATTGTTGCTAGCTCACCAGCAGGCTTGGGTGATGCTGTGATGCAGGCCATAAAAGCAAGATTAAATTAGGTGATGAACATGTTGAAATTGTTAGCTAGCTTGCTGTTATTTGTTGGTCTGACAACACAGGTCGCAATTTCGGCACAGGCTGCAGAAGAAGTTTCCTACCTACTTACAGCATCTGCTAAGGGTGATGTTGAAACGGTTAAAGCGCTGTTAGACAGTGGTGTGAGCGCGAACACGAAATCTGAAGACTACACGACTGCGCTGATGTTTGCCGCGCGCAAAGACCAAGTAGCAGTAGTGAAATTATTGCTAGAAAAAGGTGCAGATGTAAACGCAACTGACCGTGGTGGTTGGACTGCACTGATGATGGCGGTTAAGAAAAATAGCCTTGCCAGCGTAGACGTATTGCTAGCAGCCAATGCTGATGTAACGATTCGAGATCGTTCAGGTTGGAGTGCGCTAGGCTTAGCCAGTACCGCGGGCCAGGCTGCGATGATTGATAAGTTGCTTACTAAAGGTATTAGCGCTAACACAACCAGCGATGATGGCAAAAGCTTGCTAATGCTAGCCGCTAAAAATGGTGATGTAGCAACTCTAGCCGTGTTAGTGACGCATGAAGCGAACGTGAACGCAAAAGATCAGCAAAGCTTAACAGCGTTAATGTACGCGGCAAGGCAGGGCAACCAGCTGGCAGTAGCGTTTTTATTAGATAAAAAAGCAGTGATTGATCAGCAAGACGAAAATGAATGGACAGCACTCACTTGGGCGATTAAAAAGCAACAAGTTGCAACAGCTGAATATTTAATTGCCCAAGGCGCTAACGTGAACCACTATGACTCGGAAAAAACATCGCTTTTACAGCTAGCTGTGGCTAATAATTCAGAGCCGATTGTGAAGGCGCTTTTACAAAGTAATGCAAAAGTTAAAGCGCGTGATCAATATGGTTTAACAGCTTATGTTTACGCATTAAAAGGCAAAAACGCTAATATTATTAAGATGATTAAAGACGCTGGTGGAAGTTATTAGCCAGCTTAATTGTGTTTTTTAAGTTGTCAAATTTTAAGTACGCTATTAAATCAGCTCAATTTAATTGACTCTATAAAACAAGATGACGATAACTTAGTAGGTGCTAATAAACATATGAAATTAAGCAAATGAAACTAAGCAAATGAAATTAGCGATTGCACAAATCAACAGCGCAGTAGGTGATTTAAAAGCGAATGCCGCTAAAATTTTAGCGGCAACGCAGTCTGCTAAGCTACAAGGCGCTAGTTTGCTTGTTACTCCTGAGCTAGGCTTATGCGGCTATCCACCAGAAGACCTATTGCTGCGAACTGATTTTTTGCTAGCTTGTGATACTGCCTTGCACGATTTAGCGACACAAATACAAGGGATTACCGTATTAGTTGGTCACCCAGTTCATCAAAATGGCGCACTCTACAATGCCGCTTCAGTCATTAAAAACGGCCATGTGCTTCACACTTACTTTAAGCAAGCACTACCAAATCACACGGTTTTTGATGAAGTACGTTACTTTACAGCTGGCCGCGACGCCTTAGTTTTTGAGCATGACAATATACAAATTGGATTAGTCATTTGTGCCGATGTATGGGAGCCAGAACCGGCCTGGCAAGCCAAGCTCGCTGGTGCTGAGCTGATAATTTCAATGACTGCATCGCCTTTTAATTTTTATAAACAAACGACTCGCTATGAAGTTTTAAAAGAGCGTG
>JANNBX010000093.1:0-4117 GCA_031385945.1 Methylophilaceae bacterium
AACTGTTGGTACATCCACCTTAAAAACAGCGCCTGGAGCAGCATTTTTATTTGCTGTAAACACTTGCAATGGCTCGCTCAATTGATTGGTGGTGCCATCTGCATGGCTCACATCAATCTTACCTTCAATCAGTGCCACTAAATCTTTTTTATCATCTACAACACCCCAAATATCAGTACCTCTAATACCCGCAGTGATCGTACCAAAGCGCACATTAATTTGACGTTTCGCCGTTTGCTTTTCCAATAAACCAGTTGTGAAACGAAAGGCGCCCTTAACAACATTCAATACACCTTTAAATGTGTTATCTGCGGATCTTGGCTCCATATTATTTAGATCAAAAGTGGTATTTTCACCTAACTTAACACTACTACCCTCAGCCATACGGATCAGCACACGAGCACTTTTACCTGTCTCAATACGGTCGTTATCGAGCAACTGCGTGCCCACTGCTAGGGGCAGCGTAGTGCCGTAGCGCACTAGCCATGCTGGCGCTTGCAAGCCATCAATCACGGCGATTTCAGCGGCATTTACATTTGCCGTGATTAACAATAAAAAACTGGTTATCAAAATATTAAAAAATTTCATTTCATTCTCACTTGTTATTTACACAGAACATATTACGTAGAGCGTTATATTTTGGATTCAGAATATCTTATTAGAAACAATTAATTACATAATTTTACAATGTAATTTCATTCTTAACGATAGGCAAATTTTACGAGGTTTAGTTTGCGTAATTATTTTTTATTTTTAATTATCTGCTTGCTACTTGTGTTCAAAATATCTTCATCCTGCCGCACACGCCGTTTTTGAGCTCTTGCCACTGGTTTTTTAGGTGGTGCTTTAGCTGATAAATCTTGTGGCTTTTCGCCTTCAACGCGTGGTTTTCTGTCCATGATACCAATGCGCTGTTTACGCACTTTGGCCGTGAATACTGTGCTGGCTTTGTCTTTTTCGCGTTGTGATAATTGTTTGAGCGGCGCGTCTGGCACTGGCAAATCGACTAACTCTAATAGCTTGACTACTTCTTTTTGGTCTAGTTTCAACATTTGCCCGCGTTTAACGCGCGGCGGCAAGTTAATTGAGCCAAAACGCACACGCATTAAGCGGCTTACTGGTAATTGGAACGCCTCAAATAAACGTCTTACTTCGCGGTTTCTACCCTCACGCAACACCACTTGATACCAATGGTTAGCGCCCTCGCCGCCTTGTGGGCGTATGCTATCAAAGTTGGCAGGGCCGTCTTCCAGCTCAATGCCAGCGGTTAATTGCGCCATTTGTTCATCGGTTAATTCACCAAAAATACGCACAGCATACTCACGCTCTACTTCGTACCTTGGGTGCATAAAACGGTTTGCTAACTCACCAGATGTCGTAAAAATCAATAATCCGCTGGTATTCATATCCAGCCTGCCAATGGCAATCCACTTACCGTGTTTTACTTTTGGTAACTTTTCAAAAACCGTTGAGCGGCCTTCTGGGTCGTCTTGACTAACAATTTCGCCTTCAGGTTTGTGATAAATCAGTACTTGCGGTAACTCTGGCTCAAAATTGAGATGAATCACTCGCCCATCAATTTTCACCGCATCATACTCAGTGACGCCAGCACCCAACACTGCCACCACACCATTGACCGTTACACGGCCTGAGGCAATCAGTGTTTCCATATCGCGCCGTGAGCCTAGCCCTGCAAGCGCTAAAAGCTTGTGTAAGCGTTGTTTTGGGTCGTTATTTTCAACGTCAGTTGACTCAATTCCAGTTTTGATTTGGGTAAAACTGGTTTTAGGGCGACGAATGGGCGCAGCGGGATTATTTGGATTACTTTTGAATGGACGTGCCATGATGAAACAAGCTTAAAATGTATTAAGGCATGATTTTACAGCAAAAACAAAAATCTCTGATTTGTAATTATCACCACGCCAACCTGTCATTTCGAACGCAGTGAGAAATCTGGCCGTTACCTTATTAAACTAGATTTCTCACTGCGATCGAAATGACAAATATAGACCATTCGATGCGCAAGCCTTAAATCGGCATCTCATTTTGCGCAAACTCTTCAAATGGCGGTAACTCACTTAAACTGCGCAAATTTAAATCATCTAAAAAATGCTTGGTGGTTGCATAAAGTGATGGCCGCCCTGGCACTTCGCGCTGGCCAACTACATCTATCCAATCGCGCTCAACTAATTGGCGTATGGTATTGGGGTTCACTGCCACACCACGAATCTGCTCAATATCGCCACGTGTCACAGGTTGGCGATAAGCAATAATCGCTAGCGTTTCCATCACCGCGCGCGAGTATTTTGCTTGGCGTTCTGGGTTTAAGCGGGCAATAAACGGGCTATATTGCGGCTTAGCTTGAAAGCGATAACCTGTTGCAACCGTTACTAAATCTAGGGTTTTTTCGGCCCAATCAAGCTTCAACTCATCGAGCAACATACGCATAGTCGGCCGCTCCATACGCCCAGCAAAAAGCTTTAGCAGGTCGTCTAAGCTCAGTGGCTGGCCAGCTGTGAGCAATGCAGCCTCTAAAACCAACTTGCTTGCTATTGAATTTTCAGTGCTATTTTCTGGCTCAACCATACTCATTCCGTGCTATTCACTTGCAAGTAAATTGGTGTGAATGCACCCTGCTGGGTAATGCGTATCAAGCCTTCTTTTGCCAACTCTAAAATCGCCAAAAAATTCACCACTAGCTTTTGCAAGCCCTCAGTGAGCACATCAAACAAGACTGAAAACTCAATCATGCCCTCATTTTTTAGACGTCGTAAAATATGGCTCATGTGTTCACGCACAGATAATTCTGACTTGCCAATTTTATGGTGCGTATTGAGCTTGGCGCGCTTAAGTACATTTTTCCAAGCCTCTAATAAATCATCTAACTGTACTTCTATTGGCTTCACCTCAGAAATTTGCTGATAATACGCCGCCGCTACTTGTATCTCCTCACCCACTTTGGGCATTGCATCCAACTCAAGCGCGGCTAGTTTAATCGCTTCATATTCCATTAAGCGTCTGACTAACTCCGCTCTGGGATCATCCTCTTTCATCATTTCAGCAGGCTTGGGTAGCAACATACGTGATTTAATTTCAATCAACATGGCTGACATCAACAAATAATCAGCTGCAAGCTCTAGCTTAATCGCCTTCGACTTATCTCTGACTCCTTGGTCCACGTAAGCCATATATTGCTTGGTCAAAGCAGACATAGGAATATCTAAAATATCAAGATTATGCTTACGAATCAAGTAAAGCAATAAATCTAGTGGACCCTCAAAGGTTTCGAAATAAACCTCTAACGCCTCAGGTGGAATATATAAATCTTGCGGTAACTCCGTTAGGGTTTCACCTTTGATTTTAATGTCTGATAGGGCGAGACTCATGCGCTAATCATCAGCTTAACTGTAATTCAACCCCATTACATCGCGAACTTCACGCATAGTCTCTCTCGCAAGTTTGCGTGCACGTTCACAACCCTCTGCTACGATATTTTTGACCAAAGTTGGGTCTTCAGCGTATTCTGCTGCACGCGCTTGTATAGGGCGTAATTCATTGACCACGCCATCAATCACGGGCTGTTTACACTCAATACAGCCGATACTGGCTGATTTACAACCTTGTTGCACCCACTCTTTGACCGCAACATCTGAATACACTTCATGCAGCTGCCATACTGGGCATTTAGCAGGATCACCTGGGTCAGTGCGGCGAATTCTTGCTGGGTCGGTCGGCATGGTTTTGATTTTTTTGGCGATTTGCTCTAATGGCTCGCGTAAAGAAATCGTGTTGTTGTACGATTTCGACATTTTTTGGCCGTCTAAACCGAACATTTTACTGGCTGGGGTTAGCTTATACTCGGGCTCAACCAAAATGATTTTTCCGCCGCCCTCAAGATAGCCAAGCAGGCGTTCTTTATCACAAAATCTAAGTTTGGGTGATAAAGAACGCCTGCTTGGTTATCTTGAGGGCGGCGGAAAAATCATTTTGGTTGAGCCAGAGTACAAGCTAACCCCAGCCAGCAAAATGTTCGGTTTAGACGGCCAAAAAATGTCGAAATCGTACAACAACACGATTTCTTTACGCGAGCCATTAGAGCAAATCGCCAAAAAAATCA
>JANNBX010000102.1:0-4664 GCA_031385945.1 Methylophilaceae bacterium
GCCCTCGTCTTTTGGGTTCCAAGTAAATTTGGGAATAAAACCAATTTTAAGTAAATAAGGAATTTGATACGCTAACTGCAACACGCCGCCAATAAATACTGCCCACGCCAGCACCATAATAGGAGGATTAAAGTAAGGAGCGAAAAATAAGGCAGCTACAATAAACGAAACGTTAAGCCATACAGGCGTAAAAGCTTGCACAAAAAAACGCTGGTAGGCGTTTAAAACACCACCAGCAAGTGAAGCTAATGAAATAAATAAAATATAGGGAAAAGTAATACGCAGCAAATCAACTGTTACACCAAATTTATCAGCCTGACCGACATAATTTGGCGCGCTAATCGCCACGATAATAGGCGCAGCAATCACGCCAATAATGGTGACTAATAACAAAGCAACCAATAATAAACTGCCGACATTGTTAATCAGCGCATGGGTTTCTGGCACAGTACGTTGGTTTTTGTATTCTGACAATACTGGTACGAAAGCTTGTGAAAATGCGCCTTCAGCGAATAAACGGCGCAATAAATTAGGAATTTTAAACGCGACAAAAAATGCATCTGTAACTAACCCTGCGCCAAATATACGCGCGATTAAGGTGTCACGCACAAAGCCTAAAATGCGCGAAATAAATGTCATGCTACCAACAGTAGCTAATGCTTTGAGCAGATTCATAAGGGGTTGAATAGATGCATGGTTTACTGTTTTTGCAGGCTTAAAAGTTTCAGCCGAGATTTTAACATGTTGCAAGCCATGCCATGTAGCTAAAGCCATGTTTTTAAAGCTAGATAGCGCCTAATTGCTTAATTTTAACTTGCAAATTCATATAAAAAGCACTAATATACGCGGTTTAGTACACCGCTAACATTTATACATCACCATAAAGCATTAGGATAAAGAACACATGGCAAATACCGCACAAGCTCGCAAACGCGCGCGTCAGTCAGTTAAAGTTAACGCACACAACGCTAGTTTGCGCTCAAGCTTACGTACTGCAATCAAAAAAGTAATTAAAGCTGTTGAAGCTGGCGACAAAGCACTTGCTACAGCTAGCTACATTGCAAACGTAAGTATTATTGACCGTATTGCTGATAAAAATATCATTCATAAAAATAAAGCAGCACGTCATAAAAGCCGCTTAAATGCTGCAATTAAGGCAATGGCTTAGTAAGTTGTTCGCAATAAAAAAACCGAACTAAACGTTCGGTTTTTTTACGTCTATGATGTTGCAGTAGAGCCAGCATTACTTTACTCGTTTTAAATCATCAGCTTTAACCTAGCCCGATATTCAATTCACTACGTGCAATCAGCGCTACATTCAGCACTGCATGTTTATCTTCAGGCTTCAATGCACCAATCACGGTAAAGTGGCCCATTTTACGTGCTTTACGCGGCTCATGTTTATTGTAAAGATGTAACTTTAAATTAGTATGTGCTAACGCTTTAGCCCATACTGGCTCTCGCCCGCTCACCCAGCTATCACCTAAAATATTGACCATCACCGCGCTGCTGTGTAAGCTTGTATCACCCAGCGATAGCCCTGTCGTTACGCGAACTTGCTGCTCAAATTGGTTTGTTACGCAAGCGTCAATCGTATAGTGTCCAGAGTTGTGTGGTCGTGGTGCGATTTCATTCACAAGCAACTGATTGCCCACAACAAAAAACTCAACAGCTAAAACACCGACATAGTTTAATTTTTCAGCCAATTTTTTAGCAAGCTCTTGAGCGTTAGCTTTAATCAGCTCAGAGCATCTTGCAGGCGCAATACTGATATCTAATATTCCATTGAGGTGACTATTTTCAACGGTTGGAAATGCCGCAACATTACCTAAAGCATCACGTGCTAACACGACTGAAACCTCTAAATCTAATGGCATCATTTTTTCTAATACGCAGGTTTCATAATTAAAATCAGTAAATGCTTTTTGTGCTTCTTGACTGTTTTTAACCCGCGCCTGGCCTTTGCCGTCATAACCAAAGCGCGCCACTTTTAATATGGCTGGGTAAAGTGGGCTATCGTCGGCTGGCAAATCTTTAGCTTCGTTAATCACAGCAAAAGGAGCCACTGGTAGGCCTGCATCTTTTATAAAGTTTTTTTCTAAAACACGATGTTGCGCAATTTCAACACTGGCAGCGCTTGGGCGAACGATTGTGGACTCTGCAAGCTTTTCTAGTGTGCTCGCTGGCACGTTTTCAAACTCCGTGGTCACCGCTTGGCAAGTTTCTGCCATTAGTTTTAGCGCCGCTTCATCTGTGTAATCTGCACAAATATGGCAATCTGCAATTTTGCCCGCAGGGCTGTTTTTATCGGGGTCTAGCACGGTAACTTTATAGCCAAGCTCGTGGGCCGCGATCACAAAAAAACGGCCCAATTGACCGCCACCTAGCATGCCCAGCATGGCGGGCGCTGAAACAACAGTATTGAATGTCATCAAAGTTGAAAGGAAATTTTTAGCGGGCATTTACGGTTGCTCGCTTAAGGTCATATTTACTACTTTACTGGTTTGTTTTGCGCGAAACTCTAGTAATTTTTTGGCTAATATTTCATCATAATTAGCTAAAATCGCCACCGCAAAAAGACCTGCGTTCGCAGCGCCTGCGTCACCAATTGCAAATGTCGCAACAGGTATACCTCTGGGCATTTGCACAATAGAAAGTAGTGAGTCTTGTCCTTGCAGATGCTTGCTTGCAACCGGCACGCCCAACACAGGCAACGTAGTCAGTGCTGCGACCATGCCTGGTAAATGCGCTGCGCCACCAGCACCTGCGATGATAATTTGATAGCCATCAATGGCCGCATTTTTTGCAAATTCCACCATAAACTCAGGCGTGCGATGCGCCGAAACCACTTTAGCATCATAGGCTACTCCAAAGTCTGCCAGCATTGTGGCTGCGTTTTTCATGGTTGGCCAGTCACTATCTGAACCCATAATAATGGCAACTAATGGTTTACTCATATGATTTACTCATGATGTATTCTTTCAAATAACAATTAGGTTGTCTCTGTGGATTAGCTCAGACTCTTCCACATAACCTAAAATTTTCTCAATTTCACTACTGGGTTTTTGTTTAATGCGCAGGGTGTCCCCTGAATTATAATTCACAATACCGCGCGCAACCTCAACACCTGCCTCATTCACGCAAGCAACTACATCACCGCGCTCAAAACTACCCTGCACCTCAATCACACCAATTGACAACAAACTTTTGCCATCAGCCTTTAGCACCTTTACGGCACCTGCATCTAAAACTAGCTTGCCGCCCAAGCGTAAATGATCAGCGAGCCATTGTTTTTTGGCAACTGTTTTAATTTGTGTGGCTTTTAAATGCGTGCCTATCGCCTCACCCGCACTTAAGCGTACTAATACATTTGGCTCACGACCTGATGCAATAATGGTGTGCGCACCACTACTAGCAGCGCGTTTTGCAGCTAGTATTTTGGTAAGCATGCCACCAGTGCCAACATTGCTACCAGCACCTCCTGCCATAAGCTCCAGCGCCACATTACCCGCGGTTTCAAAGTTGATAAATTGTGCGTCTTTATCTTTACGTGGATCAGCTGAATACAAGCCTTGCTGATCAGTTAAAATCACCAGCGTATCGGCTTCAATTAAGTTGGCGACTAGCGCACCTAAAGTATCGTTATCACCAAAACGGATTTCTTCGGTAACGACTGTATCGTTTTCGTTAATGATCGGAATCACGCGTAAATCAAGTAGCGTTTTGAGTGTACTGCGTGCGTTTAAATAGCGTTTTCGGTCAGCCAAATCTTCATGGGTAAGGAGTATCTGCGCGGTATGCAGGCCATGCTCCGCAAAGCAGCTTTCGTACATTTGCACCAAACCCATTTGGCCTACTGCTGCTGCAGCTTGTAACTCGTTGATTTCTACAGGGCGCTTTTTCCAGCCTAAACGTTGCATGCCCTCAGCCACGGCGCCTGATGACACCAGCACCACCTGCTTACCTTGTTTGACTAAGCTGGCTATCTGCAAGGCCCAAGCGGCAATTGCCGTGCGGTCTAGGCCTTCGCCATTATTAGTAACGAGGCTAGAACCAACTTTAACGATTAGGGTTTTGCTATTGAGTAATAACGACTGGCTCATTTTCAAGCTCTATTTTTTTAGTTTCTTCAAGATGTTCCATCATCGCATAAACTAGCTCTTTGCAACCAACGCCACTGATGGCAGATATCGCAAATACGCGGCCTTCCCAGCCATAATCTTTAACAAATTTCTTCACAAGCTCTTTTGTGTCTTGCGTCATGTCAATTTTGTTTAATACTAACCAACGTGGCTTGTTATATAACTCTTCATCGTATTTTTTCAGCTCATTCACAATCGCTTTTGCTTCTGCTACTGGGTCTGTTGCGTCATCAAACGGTGCAATATCAACCAAATGCAAAAGTAGCGAAGTACGTGCTAAATGGCGCAAAAACTGATGACCAAGCCCAGCACCCTCAGCAGCGCCCTCAATTAAACCAGGTACATCGGCAATCACAAAGCTACGATTGGTATCCACACGCACAACACCTAAGTTTGGGTGCAATGTGGTAAATGGATAATCTGCAACTTTTGGCTTTGCTGCTGAAACAGAACGAATAAAGGTAGATTTACCCGCGTTTGGCATGCCCAGTAAGCCTACGTCAGCTAAGACTTTAAGCTCCA
>JANNBX010000109.1:0-23163 GCA_031385945.1 Methylophilaceae bacterium
AGCTAACAACCACGGTGATTAGCTGGTTTGTGAAGCGTTATAACGTCAATATGCTGGAGGCTGAAAACGCAGATATTGCGAGTTATAAAACATTTAATCAATTTTTTACTAGATCCTTAAAACAAGGTGTTAGGCCAATCGCCGATGCACAGATTAACTGCCCTGTTGACGGTGCAATCAGTCAGTTTGGCGCTATTAAAGAAGACCAAATTTATCAAGCTAAATTTCATCACTACTCAACATTGGATTTACTGGCAGATAATCAATTATTGGCTAACTATTTCGAAAACGGACACTTTGCGACTATTTACTTAAGCCCAAAAGATTATCACCGTATTCACATGCCCTGTGCAGGCACGCTCAAAAGTATGGCGTATGTACCAGGTGAGTTGTTCTCTGTAAACCCAGTAACTGCCGAAGGCGTAGCAGGCTTATTTGCTCGTAATGAGCGCGTGGTATGTGAGTTTGATGGTGAGTTTGGCAAGTTTGTGATGGTACTAGTAGGCGCTACCATTGTGGGCAGTATGGCTACCAAATGGCACGGTATAGTGAACCCACCGCGAACCAAACAAGTAAAAACTTGGCAATACGACACAGAAAATATCCAGTTAAATCAGGGGGATGAAATGGGTCAGTTCTTGCTGGGTTCAACAGTGGTTTTACTGTTTGAAAACAAATCAATTAAACTTAATACAAAATGGCAAGCTGGGCTATCGGTACGTATGGGCGAAAAGATGGATGACTAGATGATATTCAATCCTGGTGTAAGTAATCAACAGCCAGTAAGCGTAAACTTTAGCTATTGATCACTTGCATCAATCACAGCAATAAATTCGGCAGTATTACTATTTAGAATAGCACTTTTTGAAATATGCGTAAAAACGATAGGCAAATAAACAAAAGATGATTCAGGATTATTTTGTTGTTCGATAAAATGATCAATAACCTTCGCATTATGTGCAGATTTATCACGCAACACTGCTAGCGGTTTACTATGTTTTAGCACTTCTGTACGCTGGCTTTCATAGTCAACATATAGCTTAGGAAAAACATTCCAATCTTTACCTGCAATAGCTGCTTGCAAGATTTCATCACGCTCTTTTCTATCAGTGGGTGAAAGAGCCGCAACAATAACAGGCCCAGATATTGATAAGTTACGCCACTCAGGGCGTATAGCGCTTGCCAAATCTTTTTCAGTTAACTCAGAAGCAAGTGTGACTTTAAAAAGATCTTTCTCAAACACATTAAATACTGGGCGTTGTGCAAACATCACGTGTACACCATACAAAAGTGCTAGTAGTTGTACCGCAGCAATGACTGACAAATCAAATTTAAGCGTTTTTTTGCCAACTTTATACACGATAAAAGTAAGTAATGGCCCTAAACAAACGTCTACGGCGGTCATTAGGTAAAAAATCTTACCGCCACCTAAAAAATCAAAAAAACCAATTGGGTACCAAACATAAAGCATGAGGTATAAAACAACGCTGGCCACAATAGCGCTAAGCAATAAATGTATGCCAGCAGCGCGTAGTTTTGACTGTATAAGAGTTAAGTTTTGCATGGAAGATATTATTTGACGGGTCTAACGTGTTTTACATGTAAGTGTGAAATAAGCTCGTTAAGTGCTAGCTTGTAAACTTCGCGTTTAAATTCAATGACTGAGTCCATATCTACCCAGTAATCATTCCAGCGCCATGCATCAAACTCAGGGTGTGAGCTTGCGCGTAAAGATACGTCTGTGTCGCGCCCAACCATACGTAACAAATACCAGATTTGCTTTTGACCGCGATAACTGCCACGCCACTCACGTTTTACCCAATGATCAGGCACATCGTAGCGTAACCAGTCACGTGTACGACCTAAAATTTGCACATGCTCAGGTTTTAAACCGACTTCTTCCATCAATTCGCGATACATGGCCTGCTCTGGCGACTCGCCATATTTAATTCCACCTTGCGGAAACTGCCAAGAGTGTTCACGCACGCGTTTGCCCCAAAACACTTTGTCTTGAGTATTGCAAATAATAATACCTACGTTGGGTCTATACCCATCACGGTCTAACATAATTTACTGCCTAAAATCCTATTAAGTGTATTTTTTCATATTTTGAACAATATTGAAAGACATGCTTACAATCGGCACTTAATCGGTGCAAACCAGTAAGATTTACAGGCATTTTGCAGTATTTTAAGCAATAAAAAAGCCGGCACAAGGTCGGCTTTTTTATACAAGTCAACGAGTAACTTGAATTATTTAATACTTAGTTTGTTGCTGGAGCAGCCTCAGCAGGTGCAGCTTCTGCTGGCATAGCTTCAGCCGCAGGTGCTGCTTCTACTGGTGCTTCGGCAGCAGGTGCAGCTTCAGCTGGCATTGCTTCAGCAGGAGCTACTTCAGCTGCAGGAGCAGCTTCTGGAGCTGGAGCATCAGCTGGTTTTTTCAATAAAGTTAAACCGATTAACACAGCTGCTGCGATAGCGATCCAAGGTAGGAATTTTTTGATGCCACCAGTTGATGCTGTTGTACCACGAGCTAGTGCTGTGATTTCAGCAGCAGATGCAGCAGGGTCAGCAGCGCCGTAGATAGCAGCACCAGCCACTACAATGTCAGCACCAGCAGTTACAACTTGAGCCACTGTTGCAGCTTTAATACCACCAGCAACAGAAACTTTAGCACCAGTATTTAAGCTAGTTACTAATGCTAAGTCGGTGAAAGGTGTTTGGCCAGCAGCTTGTTGATCTAAACCAGTGTGAACGCCAATGATGTGTGCGCCTAGTTTTGCCACTTCAACAGTGCGAGCAGCTTTATCAGTTACGTTAATTAAGTCAACTTGAGCTTGTTTACCGTATTTGTTAGCAACATCGATTACACCTTTAATTGTACCGATATCAGCAGTACCTAAAACTGTACAAATATCTGCACCAGCTTTGTAAAATGGCTCAGCTTCATAAAAACCAGCATCCATTGTTTTTAAGTCAACTAAGATTTTGTTATTTGGGAATTTAGCACGTAAAACTTCTAATAATTTGATACCGTTATGCTTAATGCATGGTGTACCGATTTCTAAAATGTCTACGTGTGGAGCGACTTTAGTTGCAAGAGCAACTGTTGCGTCAAAATCTAATGAATCTAGGGCCATTTGGGTTAATGCCATGGTATTGCCTCCTGAAGGGGTTAATGCCTTGTTTTATATAGTAAAAAATCTAAACAATAGCAGAGCATTAAGCCTAGCTAATTGCAAGTAGAGTGATTGTATCAGTTTTTTGAAATTTGGCTAGTTTCAGCTACATTTGAGTAGACGCAAAGTTCAATTTGTAGCAGTAAAAGCCTAGGAAAAGCTACTTATTAACCCAAAATTAGCTTTAATGCGTCAACTAGGCTGTGCATTTCATCGCGAGTACCAATGGTGATTCGTAGGTAGGGTGCAACTCGTAAAGGCGCTTTAAAGTGGCGAACGATGATATTTTTTTCACGCAATTGCGCGGTTAAATCAGCGCCATCGCGGCTCAAATGTTTAGCAAAAACAAAGTTAGCACCAGAGGGCAATACTTCAAATTGCAGTGATTCTAACTCACGCACGAAGTCTTGGCGTGTTGTTATTACCATTTGTTTGGTGTTAACAAAGTAGTCTTCGTCTTCAAACGCTGCTATTGCCCCGGCTTCGGCCAAGCGATCAATTGGGTACGAGTTAAAGCTATCTTTTACGCGATGCAAACCTTCAATTAAATCTGCATGACCAAGCGCATAACCCACTCGTAGACCAGCTAAAGAACGTGATTTTGACAGTGTGTGCGTTACCAATAAATTTGGATATTGGTGAATTAACCGTACAGCTGATTCTGTACCAAAGTCTACATAGGCTTCGTCAACCACAACGACTGATTGTGTATTGATTTGAAGTAAGCGTTCAATATCGCTCAACGCAAGTGGAATGCCAGTAGGCGCATTGGGGTTGGGAAATATAATGCCGCCATTTGGTTTGGCGTAGTCATTCACTTCAATTTTAAATTGGCTGTTTAACGCAATTTTTTCAAATTGAATACCGTAAAGTTGGCAGTAAACGGGGTAAAAACTATAGCTAATGTCAGGGAACAGCAATGATTTGTCTTGCTTAAAAAATGCATGAAAAACATGTGCAAGCACTTCATCTGAGCCGTTACCCACAAAAACTTGGGTTTTGTTTAAGCCGTGATACTCTGCAATGGTAGTTTTAAGTTTGTCTGAGTTCGGGTCAGGGTAGAGCTTTAGTGTTTCGTTCGCGGTATTTTTAAGCGCCTCTAAAACCTTGTCGCTAGGCGGATAAGGGTTTTCATTGGTATTAAGCTTAATTAAATTGGCGAGTTTTGGCTGCTCACCTGGAATATACGGCGTTAAACCATGAACAACTTCGCTCCAAAACTGGCTCATTATTTAAGCCTGTATTCAGCTGATTGCGCGTGTGCTTGCAAGCCCTCGCCATGTGCTAAAACAGAGGCGATTTTGCCTAGCGTTTGTGCGCCAGCGGATGACGCAAATATGATGCTAGAGCGTTTTTGAAAGTCGTACACGCCTAATGGGCTAGAAAACCTTGCTGTGCGTGAAGTTGGTAGCACGTGATTTGGACCCGCACAGTAGTCGCCTACCGCCTCGCAAGTGTCGCGACCCATAAAAATAGCGCCTGCATGTTTAATTTTTTTAGCAAACTCTAATGGGTTTTCAAGTGAAAGCTCTAAATGCTCGGGCGCGATGTAATTGCTGATTTCAGCCGCTTCATCTAAATTTTTCACCAAAATTAACGCACCTCGGTCAGTGATTGAGGTGTTAATAATATCTTTGCGCGGCATTAACTCAACTTGGCGTTGCATACTCGCGGCTACTTTATCTAAAAAGTCAGCATCGTCTGAGAGCAATATCGATTGGGCTAATTCGTCATGTTCGGCTTGGCTGAATAAATCCATCGCTATCCAATCAGGGTCGGTTTTGCCATCACAAATCACTAAAATTTCACTTGGGCCGGCCACCATATCAATGCCCACCACGCCAAATACGCGACGTTTAGCGGCGGCTACATACGCATTACCTGGGCCGACAATTTTGTCAACTTGCGGTACGGTTTCAGTACCATAAGCCATTGCGCCAACACCTTGTGCGCCACCAATACAGAACACGCGAGTTACGCCAGCAATAGCGGCCGCTGCTAAAACCAGCGCGTTTTTTTCACCATTTGGCGTAGGTACAACCATAATGAGTTCTTGCACGCCGGCTACTTTTGCGGGGATTGCATTCATCAATACTGATGAAGGGTAAGCCGCTTTGCCGCCCGGCACATATAAGCCAACGCGGTCTAATGAAGTGACTTGTTGGCCTAGAATCGTGCCATCTGGCTCGGTATAGCGCCAAGATTGCATCAATTGTTTTTCGTGGTAACTTTTTACTCTATCAGCTGCGGCTTGCAAGGCTATGCGTTGTTCAGTTGGCAGGCTATTTAGTGCTGCTTGCAGCTCAGATTGTGGAATCTCTAACTCAGATAAATGGCTAGCGTTAGTTTTATCAAAACGGTTGGTATATTCAAGTACGGCTGCGTCGCCGCGCGCTTTAACGTCTTTAAGAATATTAGCCACAACAACATCAATAGAGTCATCTTGCGCTGTTTCAAAGGCCAATAAAGCTTTTAGTTCAGTGTCGAAATTTGTATCTAAGGTTGAGAGCCGTCTAATTTTCATTGCTTTTTCAATTCTATTATTTGTTTCGCTTGTTTGATTCAATACTATTTTAAGTAACAGCTATTTATTTAACCGCGGCTGCAAAGCTATCGATAATCGGCTGTAATTGTGCACGATTTAATTTTAATGAAGCTTGATTCACTACTAATCTTGAGCTGATATTGGCAATTTCTTCCACCGCTTTTAAGTTGTTCGCGCGTAATGTGCTGCCTGTGCTCACTAAATCGACAATCGCGTCAGCCAAACCAACTAGCGGGCCTAATTCCATAGAGCCGTAAAGTTTAATTAAATCAACATGCATGCCTTTAGCCGCGAAATGTTCACGCGCAGTTTTTACATATTTAGTGACGACTTTTAACCGCGCACCCTGACGAATAGACGCTTCGTAATCAAAGTCGTTCCGCACAGCCACCATCATTTTGCATTTGGCGATATTTAAATCAAGCGGTTGATAAAGCCCAGCCCCGCCGTGTTCAAATAATACATCTTTGCCTGCAATACCTAAATCAGCTGCGCCGTATTGCACATAAGTTGGCACGTCAGACGCGCGCACAATAATTAGCCTTACGTCAGGCCTATTGGTTTCTAAAATCAGTTTGCGTGATGACTCAGGGTCTTCCAGCGCACGTATGCCCGCCGCTGCTAGTAGTGGCGTGGTCTCTTCAAAAATCCTACCTTTTGATAATGCGATGGTAATCATGTTTTTTACTTAATAATCGTGTGTTTGGGCGTTTGAGTTAATGCGCTCGGTGCACTTTTGCACCCAACTTCGTTAATTTCTCTTCTAAATATTCATAGCCACGGTCTAGATGGTAAATACGCTCAATCACGGTTTCGCCTCTGGCCACTAAGCCTGCTAAAACCAAGCTGGCAGATGCGCGTAAATCCGTTGCCATCACAATTGCGCCGTCTAAATATTCAACACCTTTTACCAAAGCCGTATTGCCGTCAATGCTAATATCCGCGCCTAGACGCTGCATTTCTTGCACATGCATAAAGCGGTTTTCAAAGATGGTTTCGGTTACTTTTGCGACGCCACTTGCAATAGTATTAAGCGCCATAAATTGCGCTTGCATATCAGTGGGGAATGCTGGGTGTGGCGCCGTGCGAATATTGACCGCTTTTAAGTTGCCATCACTTTTAACAGTAATGCTGGTGGCGTCACTGGTTACTGTCGCACCTGCGTCACGTAATTTTTCAATTACTGCGTCTAGCAAATCAGCGCGGGCATTTAGTAACTTCACTTCGCCACCTGTCATCGCTGCGGCCACCATATAAGTGCCTGCTTCAATACGATCACACACTATATTATGTGTGGCGCCGTTAAGTTTTTCTACGCCCACAATCGTAATGACATCAGTGCCGGCGCCTGTAATTTTTGCGCCCATTTTAATTAAGCATTCTGCTAAATCAACCACTTCAGGTTCTTTAGCGGCATTTTCTAAAACCGTTGTGCCTTCAGCCAAACTAGCTGCCATCATTAAGTTTTCGGTGCCGGTTACCGTGACCATATCCATATAATAACGCGCGCCTTGTAGGCGGCGATTTGGCAAATGCAAGGTGCTGGCTTGAATATAGCCATGCGTGATATGGATGGCAGCACCCATGGCTTGTAAGCCTTTGATATGCAAATCCACAGGGCGTGAGCCAATGGCGCAGCCGCCTGGTAATGACACACGTGCTGTACCAAAACGCGCTAATAGCGGCCCAAGCACTAAGATTGAAGCGCGCATGGTTTTCACCATTTCATACGTCGCTTCAAACGATTGTACGTCTGATGCATCTAGGCTGACTTTATCTGCTTCGCGCGCAATTTTCACCCCCATTGTATCTAACAGCTTAATCGTGGTATCAATATCTTTTAGTGCGGCAACACTGCTTAAATGCAGTGGCGTTTCCGCCAACAAAGATGCACACAAAATTGGTAATGCAGCATTTTTTGCGCCTGACACGGTTACTTCGCCATTGAGCTTGTAGCCACCTTGAATGATAAGCTTATCCAAAACTAAGCTGCGTTTTCTATCAAGGTTTGCAATTCGCCGCTTTCATACATTGAGCGCATGATGTCTGAGCCGCCGATGAACTCGCCTTTGATGTAAAGTTGCGGAATCGTTGGCCAGTTAGCGTAATGTTTAATGCCCTCGCGAATATTTTGGTCTTCTAATACATTCACAGTAAATGCTTTAGCGTTACACGCGTTTAAAATCTGCGTTGCAAGGCTTGAAAACCCACATTGCGGAAACTGTGGCGTGCCTTTCATGTAAAGCACGATGTTATTGCTCTCTACTTGTTGCTTAATAATTGCTTGTGTATCCATTTTTAAGTACCTTTTATTTCTAATTTAAAATATTTTGTGTTGCTATCGTCAAATAATGACAAAGTGAAACTGGCTGAATTAGGCTAGGCGGACGATTGATTTTAATTTAGAAGCCTATGTTTTATAGGTGAGAAATTAAAATTGTGCATCCAATAACGCATAATGACGCTAGTTTAAATTTGAGCCCTGGCCCAAGATTCAGGAGTCATCGTCTGCATACTAAGTGCATGAATCTCTTGCTGCATTCTATGCCCAAGGGCTTTATAAACCAGTTGATGTTGCTGCACCATGGTTTTGCCAATAAATTCGGCGCTCACAATCACGGCATCAAAATGCGTACCGTCGTCACCGCGTACCTCGCAATATTCGCAAGCAAGACCATCTTCGATGTAATTTTTTAATTGGCTAGCACTTAACATCCATTACTCCTTTAAAGCTTGAGGCTTAGCCTCTTAATTTATAACCCGATTTTAACATTTGAATAGCGATTATGGATAATACTAATACGCTAAAACCTGTGACGGCTAAGCCCAATAAAGGTGACGCGTCGCCAATGCCAAAAAATCCGTATCTGAATCCGTCTATCAGGTAGAAAAACGGGTTCAGGTGAGATACTTGTTGCCAAAATGGCGGTAACGAATGAATGGAGTAAAACACGCCAGACAAAAACGATAGCGGCATAATGACAAAGTTTTGAAAGGCCGCCATTTGGTCAAATCGGCTAGCCCAAATGCCAGCAATAATGCCAAATGCACCCAATAAAGCACTACCTAAGATGGCAAAGGCTAGCAAGTACCATGGTGCTGCTAATGGTAGATCAACAAAAATAATCGCCACTAAATAAATCGCTAATCCAACGACTAAACCGCGCACAATTGAAGCCGCTAAAAACGCTAAAAATAGCTCTAAATAAGATAATGGCGTGAGTAGTAAAAACACAATATTACCCATGACTTTAGACTGAATCAGACTAGATGAACTATTAGCAAAGGCATTTTGAATGACAGACATCATCATTAAGCCGGGGATTAAAAATTGCGTGTAAGCAACCCCTGGATACACTTCTACATGGCTAGAAAGCACATGCGAAAAGATGAGCAGGTACAGTAAAGCCGTCATCACAGGGGCGGCGATCGTTTGAAACACCACGCGGTAAAAACGCAGCGTTTCTTTTTTAAAGAGTGTCCAAAATCCGATATAAGGCATCATGCTTTGTGACTCATTAGCTGTAAAAAGACATCTTCTAGATCAGCTTCTTTAAGCTGAAAATCGATAATCGTAATGTTGGCAGCTTTTAAAGTAGCGAGTACTGGCTCAATTTGAGTGATTTCATTTAAGCTCAATTTGTACTTAAATCCATTAGTTGATCGTACTAGCGGCTGCAAGTTTTCTGGTATGGCTTGGCTCAATACCAACTGTAACTCTTTGCCGGGAATACGTTTGAGCAAGTTTGCGGTGGTGTCTAAGGCAATAATTTCACCTTGTTTCATCATCGCTACGCGGTTACACAGCGTTTCGGCTTCTTCGAGATAATGCGTCGTGAGTATAATGGTGTGGCCGTCGCCGTTTAAGCGCTGAATAAATTGCCACATGCTTTGGCGCAGCTCTACGTCCACCCCTGCTGTTGGCTCATCCAACACAATCACTGGCGGCTTGTGCGCCAAGGCTTGGGCAATTAAAGCGCGGCGTTTCATGCCACCTGAAAGTTGCCGCATATTGGTATGGGCTTTTTCTGTTAAGCCTAAACATTCGATAATTTCATCTACCCAAGCGTCGTTGTCTTTACGTTTGCCAAAGTATCCCGCTTGAAAACGCAGCATTTCTCGTACATTAAAAAATGGGTCAAATACCAGCTCTTGCGGCACCACACCTAATGATTGTCTAGCCTCACGATATTGGGTTTGCACGTCATAACCCATTACCTTTAAGCTACCTGAGGTTGGCTTGAGCAGGCCTGCTAATAAGTTAATTAACGTTGATTTGCCAGCGCCATTTGGCCCTAAAAGCGCAAAAAACTCGCCAGTTTCAATGGTGAGATTGATGTTTTTAAGCGCTTGAAGCTGACCAAACGATTTATGAACTTGGCTTAGATGTATGGCAGTAGACATTATGTGATGATTGGGGTGATATTCCCCAAATTCAAGGGATATGTTTAATGGTGATTATTTTAAATTTAGTACAAAATGCTTAAATTAAATATCTACAAGCTAAGTAACTAATCATTGAATATGCTCAATAGCGTACTTTTAAAATGACAGTTTATTGACGCAATAGTGCGTAAATAGTTGAGCCAGATTATGATTTTGTATGCGTAATCAGTGTTGAAACTTCGTACAAGTTAATTAAGCTGAGCAAGCTCTCTGGCATATTTTTAAAAACCACCTCAGCTTTTCTTGCGCTAGCTCGACGTATCCACTCTAGCATCAAGCTAATAGCTGCTGTATCAACATCGGTGACTTGTGCGAGGTCTATTGATTGCAGAGCATTTTCTTGCAAGCCTTCGCTCTCAATGAGTAAAGCTTCAACCTCACTCATGGTCATAGCGCCAGTGATTTGCCACTGGGTATTTGATTGTATGATTTGCGGCAAAATAATAACTTCAATAATCTTGTTGACTATTAACTACCAGCAACACGGTTTTTATCCGCTAGCTTAGCAATCAGGCTATCAATACCATTTTGTCGAATTTCTTGGCTAAATTGACTACGGTAATTAGTGACTAAGCTTACGCCCTCAATCACGATATCGTAAACTTTCCAAGCGTCGCCTGTTTTGTTTAAGCTGTAATCTACCGCAATGGCGGGGCCACTAGCCTGTAATATTAACGTTTTAACGGTAACGTTGGTGTCACTTGGTAGCGAGCGCATTGGCTTGTATTCAATGGTTTGATTTTTATATTTGGTCAATGCTGTAGCGTAAGTGCGCATTAGCAATGTACGAAACTCTTTTTTAAAGCCTTCTTGCTGAGCAGGTGTGGCTTTTAACCAGTTTTTACCTAAAACCAAGCGTGCAACACGTTCTAGATTAAAGTTAGGTACAATTTTTTCTTCAGCTAGAGCAAAAATTTTCTTTTGGTCACCTGCTTGAATATCTTTATCTTGCTTAACGATCGCTAAAACGTCATCAGCCGTTGTTTTAACTAATACATCGGGTGCAATTTCGGCCATGACCGATAAAGACAGCATCAAGCTACTAAGTATTACGGTATTTAATATTGATTTTAAGGTCATCATTTTTGAGTCTCACGTAGTTAATTTATAATTTTTAGTTGTAGTAAAACGTTTATGGTAAAACACATAACACAAAATTTTACTGAGCCGGCACGCCAGGAACAGCCAGTTTGTCATCACTTGTAAACGCTGGACTTGTAGCAGCTGGTGTGTCTGTTGGCGTTTCAGTTGCCTTGCTAAATAAAAACTGACTGATTAGTTTTTCTAACACAATAGCGTCTTGTGTTTGTGTGATTTTATCACCATCTTTGAGGTTCGTTTCTTCTGATCCCGCTTCAAGTCCAATATATTGTTCGCCTAGCAAGCCAGCCGTATAAATGTTTGCAAATGTGTCTTTGGGAAAAGAATAACGCTTATCGACCACAATGGTTACAACCGCTTCGAATGTTTTACTATCAAACTCAATACTGTTTACGCGACCAACAACAACACCAGCACTTTTAACAGAGGCGCGGGCTTTAAGACCGCCAATATTTTCAAAGTTTGCTGTAACGCGATACGTTTCACCAATTGCGTCACTAGTTAGATTGCCAACTTTCATGGCTAAACCTACAAGTGCGGCAAAACCCAAAGCCACAAATATGCCCACCCATAAGTCTATTGTCGTTCTATTCATGTTTTAATCCTGTTGATCTCAATTGGTTGCTTTTGCAATTTATGCGTTTGCCATCACCATGAATAAAGTCATGATAACGTCTAAAAATAGTACTGCTAATGATGAGTGAATCACCGTTTTGGTCGTGGCACGGCTGACGCCTTCAGCGGTTGGCGGGGCGTCATAGCCTTCAAATAATGCAATGAGCGTACAGGCTATGCCAAATACTATACTTTTAATTAAGCCATTGATGATGTCTTCTCTAAAGTCGACTGCCGCTTGCATTTGCGACCAAAACGCGCCGTTATCAATGCCTAGTAACGGTACAGCTACTAAATATCCACCAATTACGCCTAGCATTGAAAACAATGAGGCAAGTAGCGGCATTGAAATAACTCCGGCCCAAAAACGGGGCGCTACAATGCGTGCCATTGGGTTAACTGCCATTATTTCCATGGCAGATAATTGCTCTGTAGCTTTCATTAAGCCGATTTCAGCGGTAATGGCAGTGCCTGCGCGGCCAGCAAATAGTAGTGCAGTAACCACGGGGCCAAGCTCTCGAATAAGGGATAGCGCGACTAAAACGCCGATGGTTTCAGTCGAGCCATAACGCTGTAATGCGTGATACATTTCTAGCGCTAACACCATACCAACAAATAGTGCGGCTACTAAAATAATGACCAGTGACAGCACACCAGTGAAATATATTTCTCGCATGGTTAGGTGTATGCGTTTGAAGCTTTCGCCCGAATAAATAAAAATGAGCGCAAAAAAGCGTGCAATCACACCAACGCGCCATAAGCAATCAATCGTATAGTTGCCAATATCTATGAAAGGTTTTAACAATTTATTCATTATGCGGCTACGCCTAATAAGTCGTTAGCGTAACTGGGTGCGGGGTAGTGAAATGGCACTGGGCCATCCATTTTGCCGTGTACAAATTGATCAACAAATGGCATGGTTGACGCACGTAAATCGTCGGGCGTACCCTCTGCAACGACCGTGCCATTACCAACAAAATAAATATAATCGCAAAATGCGAACGCTTCTTCAACATCGTGCGTGACGACAATTGAAGTTGCACCAAGTGCATCATTAAGGCTGCGAATCAAGTTGCAAATAACCGCCATCGAAATAGGGTCTAGGCCTGCAAACGGCTCATCATACATAATGATGGACGGGTCAAGCGCTACCGCACGCGCTAAAGCAACGCGTCTTGCCATACCACCTGAAAGCTCTGTAGGCATTAAGCTGTGAGCGCCACGTAGGCCAACTGCGTTAAGTTTCATTAACACCAAATCACGTATCATGACTTCAGGTAAGTCAGTGTGTTCACGCATGGGGAATGCGACATTTTCATAAACTGATAAATCGGTAAACAAAGCGCCTAATTGAAACAACATGCCCATTTTGCGACGAAGTTCGTAAATGCCGTCGCGTGATTGATCATGCACAATTTTTCCATCTACTTTAACGTAGCCACTCGTAGGCTTAAGCTGCCCACCGATTAAGCGTAGTAGCGTAGTTTTACCTGAGCCGCTACCGCCCATAATGGCGACCACTTTGCCGCGTGGAAACGCCATGTTTATGCCTTGATGCAACACACGACCTTTGTACCCAAAGGACAGATTGTTGATTTCGACGATAGGCTGTTGTGCGTTGGTGATAGTCATGTAGCCGTTTAGGTTTGCTTTATTACAAAGCGGTTAAATTTTAATTACAGCGATTTTAACCAACTTTACAATTTAAGCAAATGGCTATTTACTGGTAATAATACGCACCGCATGTTTGGGCTTAGCATCAGCTGATAAGCGGTACGTATTATTTGATTGATTTACAGCTCGCCGTAAGAATGCAGGCCAGATAAAAACATATTGACGCCCAAAAATGCAAAAGTTGTGACGAGTAAACCAATGACTGCCCACCAGGCTAAAATTGGGCCACGCAAGCCTTTAACCATACGTAAATGTAGCCAAGCAGCATAATTAAGCCATACGATTAGCGCCCATGTTTCTTTTGGGTCCCAGCTCCAGTAACCACCCCAAGCTTCAGCTGCCCACACCGCTCCTAAAATAGTAGCAATGGTAAAAAACGCAAAACCAATAGCAATCGATTTGTGCATTAGGTCATCTAACACAGCTAAAGCAGGTAAGCGGCTCGCTAAAATACCGCGCTCAACCAGTAAATAGGTGCTACCCACCATTGCGGCTAACGAGAATGCACCATAACCAATAAAGTTTGCTGGCACATGAATCTTCATCCAATAGCTTTGTAGAGCGGGCACTAGTGGTTGAATACCGCTGGCTTCACGACCAAATGTGTACCACAAAATAAAGCCCACAGCGGCGTTTATCACAATCAGTACAAAGCCACCAAGCTGACGCGTTTTATAAACGCCTTCATAGTGCAAATATAACAGTGCGTTGATTATGCAAAATAAAATGAACACTTCGTACAAATTACTGACCGGAATATGACCAACATCAGGAGCGATTAAGTACGACTCGTACCAGCGTACCATCATGCCAACCAAGCCCATGAATACAGCGCTCCAAGTCAGTGTGCTGGCTACTTTACTAATGAATTCAGAGCGTTTAAAAAGACCAAACCAGTAGGTAAACATGGCTAAAAAGAACAGCACGCTCATCCACATGACTGCAGATTGACTACTGATTAAAAATTTCAAGAAAAAAGCGGTATTAGCGCGGCTTAAATCACCGTGATAATTATAAATAGCTAATAAACTCACCGCGCCCACACCTAGTATTAAGGTGCGCAGTGGTTTCCAAACCCAGCCTAAGTAGCTAAAAACACCCGCAAAAATAAACAAAAAAGCTGCTTCGTAAATGTCCATATTTTGGGCATATTGACTGTAAGCATACACGGCGCCTGCGCCTAAAATGGCGGCAAAAACCCAGTCAAAACTGGTTAAGCGTTTGTAAAGTGGTGTTGGTGCGTCTAATAATATAGCGGTATTCATCATTACTCCTCAAACCTACGATTAGGTTCGTACAATTAAACTGTTTTTTGTGCTGAAACTATCTGACCTAAGTCAGCTTTTGTTTGTTCAAACTCTATTTCAAAATCACGGTTTTTGCGGTTAGCAGACATACCAAACAATACGCTATTGGGCTTAACTAACAACCAAATGCGACGCTCACGAATGTACAGCATCGCAAAAATGCCTAGCGTTAACAGTGCTGAACCAATATATACAATCGCCTGACCTGGTGAGCGGGTGAGTTGCAACCCGCTTGCTTGGCGCTGCTTAAAATCACTCAGCTGCAAGTAATAGGGCGCGCCATAAAAGAACAAATCGCTCATTGCATTTAAGCCGTCCGTTACAAATAGTTGTGAGTTTTCATTCAGCTCAGCAAGTGGCAAATTAGCGCGCTCACGGCTTAGTTGGTAGGTTTCAAAAGCCGCTGTTTGGATAATTTTAATATAAGTTTGTGCGGCACTTGTACGCTCAGCTTTTGGTACTGTTTTTTCAATAAACTTAGCAAGCTCAGTATAGCCACCCAACCTAAATGTATTGAGTAATTGTTGCGCGCTGATTTCAAAATTTTGGCGCATTTCACTATTGTATTGCTTATCGGTTAAGGCAACTTTTGCAGTTCGCTTGGCAATTTCTGCATGTAGGCTTTCATCAAACAAAGTAGATTTATAGCGCATAAAGCTGGCTAGTTCCATGTCGTCATCAAGTGGAATACGTAGGTATTTATACTCATCTTGCACAGTTTCCCGCATGCCAGAAATATAATAACTGTGGCCGTCAATGCGCAGTGGTTGCATGTAGCTAATATATTCTTTAGCTTGGCCTTGGCTATCGCGTAGTTTGTAAGTAAAGTTTGGCCCTACGTTTTTAGGTTTACCTTTACCGTCAGGGCTTAGGTTTAGAATATTAAATAATCTAAAATCGTTAAACTCAGCCGTTAATCGGTTACTTTGCTCGCCAATTTTAACTTCATCAAAAATTTTGGCTTCAACCAATGCAGGACGCGTTTCTGTGCTGAAAATATCCCACATATCAACTGTTAAACCAGTGCCACCATCTTGAAAGTCTGACTGGTAAATAGTCACACCTTTGTAAGTAAAAGGATGATTGACGCGTATTTTAGTGGTGATAGGCGTTTTAAGCTCAGGGTCGTTAATGACAATATCGCTCTCAAACGATTTTGGTTGACCAGTAGCATAGTGTTCAATTTTGAAGGTTTTTAGCCCGATGCTAAACGGTAAATCTTGCACCAAATAACCATCTTTTATGCGAATAAATGCTACATCACTCGATGCGCCCTCAGGCAACTGCATATTGGCTCTGAACGATAAATTGCTCCAATCCATACGGCTTTTTGCAGGCACTTCGCTCTCAACTACATCGCGATTTTCAATGACCTTTACACCCAGCATTTCTTGTATTTTGAATGGTAAGTTACCGTCTAGCAAACCACCAATACTAATAATCACAATAGCCGCATGGGTAAACATATAGCCTAAACGCTGGTGCGTACCAGCCTTAGCTGCTAGCAAAGTGTCGCCATTTGTTTGCGTAACGGTTTTGAATTTAAAGCCACGTGCTGTTAAAAAGCGCGCCAAAAGATCCGCTGAATGAGGCTGCGTGTTGGTGTATTCTGCGCGATGGCTAAAATTATGTAATGATTTTTCAGTCGCCTCAGCTTTATAGGTACGCCACTCTTTCAGCATTAGTGGTGTATTGCGGTACACACACAAGCTGGTTGAGATCACTAAAAACAATAAAATCAGCAAAAACCAGCTAGCATGATAAACATCATATAGGCCTAGTGTTTCAAACGCATCAAACCAAAATTGACCAAACTTAATAATATAGTTGGTGTAAGGCTCATTTTGCTTTAACACCGTGCCAATAATAGAAGCAATACCTAAAATAGTCAGCATGCTGACAGCAAAACGCATTGAACTTAATAGCTCAATGAATTGTTTTTGAATACTTTTATTGCCTAGACTAGTTTGTTGCATGGTAATTTATGGTTGCTCAAAATACACGCTAAACTTAAGAAAAAAGGGTGATAAGCAAGGCTAAAAAGCCGCTGCTTGCCACCCTTAACGTATTTGTATGGTAGTTGGTTGGCAGCGAATTAACGCAAACCTTGAATATAATCTGCTACTGCGGCCATTTCAGTTGGCGACATTTTGCCTGCAATCGTGCGCATCATTTTGGCAGCATCGTTAGCTCGCTCACCTTTGTAAAAACCGTTCAACTGGCTCAGCGTATATTCTGAATGCTGACCCGCAAGGCGTGGAAATTGTGGTGGTAAACCACTACCAACCGCACCGTGGCATGATGCGCATGCTGGTACGCCTTTACCTAAAATACCGCCGCGGTAGATTTTCTCGCCTAATGAGCCTTTGCCGTTTTCTTTCGCTTTGCCATAAGTCATTTTGTAGCTACTAAAATAAGCTGCTACGTTTAACATATCTTCTGGGCTTAATGCAGTAGCAATGCCAGTCATTACGGCGTTATTACGGCCACCGTTTTTAAAATTCATCAGTTGTTTATTGATGTACTCAGGGTGCTGGCCCGCTAACTTAGGATTGGCAGAAATCACGCTGTTACCATCGGCTGCGTGGCAGGCAATACAAACGTTATTGACTATGACTTTACCTTTTTCAGCATCACCCGCTGCATGCGCGCTCATGCCAATTGTTACTAAACCCAACACTACAAATGCTCTAAACAACATGGTTCATTCCTTTAATCAAACACTTTAAATTCAATAACTTGATATTTTAGCTTTATTTAGCTCAGCTTGAAACTAATAATCCCGATTATTCTTGTTAAATACAGGTAAAATGCGTTTTTAAAGATAAATTTATGCCACTTTTTCAAAACGCCACTTTTCATATTTCAGCGCATCACCTAAGCGATTTGCCCGGTGAAGTGGGTGTTGAAATCGCCTTCGCAGGCCGCTCAAACGCAGGTAAATCGAGCGCACTCAATACGCTTGCCAACCATAATCGTCTCGCATACGTCAGTAAACAGCCAGGGCGCACACAGCTCATTAACTTTTTTGCACTAGATACTGAGCGTTTTTTAGTCGATTTACCGGGCTACGGTTACGCAAAAGTACCTGAAAGTATGCGTAAACATTGGCAAGCAACGTTATCAAGTTATCTGCAGCATCGCACCAGTTTAAAAGCCATGGTTTTAGTAATGGATAGCCGTCATCCGCTCACTGTGCTTGACCAGCAGATGCTTGATTGGTTCTGCCCTACAGGCAAGCGCGTGCATGTTTTTTTAACCAAATCAGATAAGCTTTCAAAAAGTGAAGCCAATATTACGTTAATGAAAGTACGTAAAGCACTGATTGAAGGTTGGGGCGAAAATGTAACAGCGCAATTGTTTTCAAGCTTGAAAAAACAAGGTGTAGAAGAAGCTGAAAAAGTGATTGGTGAGTGGTTTTATCCGCCAGTTGATATGAGCGCTGAGTCTGGTGATGTTATCGACTAGTTTCATTTAAAACAGACAACAAAAAAGGCGCTAAAAGCGCCTTTTTTTATACGTATTGCATATTAGCGATTAGGCTAATATCAGAGAGCTATTCTTAGCGATTTGCTACGTACATTGTTACTTCAAAGCCGAAACGCATTTCAGTTGCTGATGGTTTTGTCCACATGATATATTTCCTTTATATTAAAAAATTAAAATATTAAATCTTAGCGATTTGCTACGTACATTGTTACTTCAAAGCCAAAACGCATTTCTGTAGCTGCTGGTGTTGTCCACATAATCAATCTCCTAAAGGTTGTTTAATTACAATTAAATTTACTTGCTTATTACTTTGTTTGGTCATCAAGTTGTCTTGATGTATTCACTATACTCGCCTGTTTGTCAAATGCTGTACGGGCTAAACGCAACGTGGCCTACGTAAAATACTTAACATGCCATCAGCATAAAAACATCTAGAGATATAACTGAATCTGCCGCTCACTCGGGCTCAACTCAAAACCGCGCGTTTCATAGTGTTTAAATATCGCCGCTGTAATTTCATCAGGCGTATCAAGCACTTGGATTAAATCCATATCATTTTCTGCAATCAGTTTTTCAGTGAGCAAAGTCGTTTTAAACCAACCTAACAAGCCCGCCCAAAACGCCTTACCCACTAAAATAATCGGCACTCTACGCGCTTTGCCAGTTTGCACCAGCGTAAGCGCCTCGCTTAATTCATCAAGCGTACCAAAACCGCCAGGCATCACCACAAATGCGCTGGCATATTTTACAAACATCACTTTGCGTAAAAAGAAGTATTTAAAATCCATACTCACGTCTTGGTATGGGTTGCCGCTTTGCTCAAACGGCAGCATGATATTTAAACCAACACTGGGTGATTCACCCGCATGCGCGCCCACATTGGCGGCTTCCATAATGCCTGGCCCGCCTCCTGAAATCACGCTAAAACCTGCATCAGATAATGCTCTGGCGATTTCTACAGTGAGTTTATAAGCAGGCTGCTCAGGCTTAATGCGTGCACTACCAAAAATAGACACTGCAGGCGTGATTTCGGTGAGTTTTTCGGTCGCTTCGACAAATTCTGCCATAATCTTAAATGCGCGCCACGATTCGTTGGCGTTGCCATCATGGCCTGCATTGGGTTGTGGTAATTTGAAATTTCTTTTATGTTTTTGCATACGTTATTTAAAGACTCTGAAAAATGAAGACTTTGTTATTGGTTGATGGTTCTAGCTATTTATACCGCGCCTTTCACGGCTTGCCCGATTTACGCAACAGTAAAAATGAGCCCACAGGCGCGATTCGCGGTGTGTTGAGCATGTTGCGAAAATTGCATAAAGATTACCCTGCTGATTATAGCGCGTGTATCTTTGATGCAAAAGGCAAAACCTTTCGCGATGATATTTACCCCGAATATAAAGCCAATAGAGCGGCCATGCCTGATGATTTACGTCCACAAGTTGAGCCCTTACATGCCGCCATTAAAGCCATGGGCTGGCCATTTTTAATGGTTGAAGGCGTTGAGGCAGATGATGTGATTGGTGCGCTAGCTAAACAGGCTGAAGCACATGGGTTAAAAGTGATTATTTCAACTGGTGACAAAGACATGTCGCAACTGGTTAACGAGCATGTCACGGTGATTAACACCATGCCTAACGCCTTTAGAAAAGGTGATGAGGTGCTCGATATTGCGGGGGTAACCGCTAAATTTGGCATTGCACCCCACCAAATTATTGATTACCTAACCTTAATTGGCGACACAGTAGATAACGTGCCAGGCGTTGAAAAAGTGGGCCCAAAAACCGCTGTGAAATGGCTTAATGAGTACGGCAGTTTAGATAACATTATCGCTAACGCTGATAAATTTACAGGCGTGGTGGGTGAAAACCTACGCAAAGCTCTGCCATGGCTGCCCACAGGCCGCGAGTTAATTACCATTAAGTGCGATTTACAAGACTTTGCAGGCATGCCACAAAGCTTTGAAACTTTGCTACCGCAAGCGCCAGATAATCAAGTGCTGGCAGAAGTGTATGAGCGCTTTGAGTTTAAAACTTGGTTGCGCGAGTTGGGTGTGAGTGGTCAACAAGCTACTAGCCAAGCACCGAGTTCCCAAGATGGAACGGGTGATTTATTCGGCAATACTTCATCCTCCAGCGTCGTCATTCTGAGTGAAGCGAAGAATCCAGAATTCGCTTTGCCAAATATTCCAAGCACGCCAAGCTACCAACCCATCACCACGCGCAACTTTGAAACCATTTTAACCAATGAACAATTAGATATTTGGTTAACTAAATTACAAGCGGCAGAGCTGATTTGTGTGGACACCGAAACTACTTCACTAGACCCAATGACCGCTAAAATAGTCGGGCTTTCATTCAGCGTAGAAGCGGGCAGTGCTGCTTATGTGCCGCTCAAGCACGATTATTTTGACGCGCCCATTCAACTAAATTTTGAGCAGACCTTAGCTAAAATAAAACCGATTTTAGAAAACGAACAGATTAAAAAAGTTGGTCAAAACTTAAAGTACGACCAGCATGTGCTTAAAAACCACAATATTGATTTACGCGGCATTGCGCACGACACCATGCTGCAATCCTACGTATTTGAATCGCACAAAACGCATGGTATGGATGCGCTATCAGAGCGCCATTTAGGCATAACGCCCATCAGCTTTGAGAGTGTGGCGGGTAAGGGAGCCAAACAAGTTGGTTTTAATCAAGTAACCGTAGAAATTGCCGCCGAATACGCCGCCGAAGACGCCGACATCACCCTGCAATTACACGATGCGATGTACCCACAAATCGCCCAAGATGCTAAGTTAGACTATATATACAGCCAAATCGAAATGCCCAGCTCGGCCTGTTTATTTACTATAGAACGTAATGGCGTGTTGATTGATTCTGCCATGCTAAACAGCCAAAGTAACGAAATCGGCTTAAAGTTGGTAGCGCTAGAAAATCAAGCGTATGAGCTAGCGGGTCAGCCTTTTAACTTAGGCTCACCTAAACAATTACAAGAAATTCTATTCGGCAAACTCGGTATAAAACCCACCAAAAAAACGCCATCAGGCGCACCAAGTACCGATGAAG
Source organism: Methylophilaceae bacterium (assembly GCA_031385945.1). Taxonomy (GTDB): domain Bacteria; phylum Pseudomonadota; class Gammaproteobacteria; order Burkholderiales; family Methylophilaceae; genus JANNBX01. The sequence goes on from JANNBX010000109.1 coordinate 21,424, forward strand.
ATGTACTGCAAGAGTTAGCGTTAGACCATCCTTTACCCAAAGTCTTGCTGGAGTATCGCGGTTTAGCCAAATTAAAATCGACCTACACCGACAAACTGCCGCGCATGATAAACCCCGCTACCGGCCGCGTGCATACTAGCTACAACCAGGCTGTGGCGATTACTGGGCGCTTAGCCAGTTCCGACCCAAACCTGCAAAATATCCCAGTTAAAAGTGCTGAGGGTCGCCGTATTCGCGAGGCATTTATCGCGCCCGCAGGCTCGCATATTGTATCTGCCGATTATTCACAAATTGAGCTACGCATCATGGCGCATCTTTCACAAGACGCAGGCATGCTGCAAGCCTTCGCCAATAATGAAGATATTCACCGCGCAACAGCGGCAGAGGTGTTTGGCGTAGAACGCGAAAATGTGGATAACGAACAACGCCGTTATGCCAAAGTGATTAACTTCGGCTTAATTTACGGCATGAGTGCATTTGGCTTAGCGCAAAACTTGAATATTGAACGCTCAGCTGCCGCTAGTTATATAGAACGCTACTTCGCCCGCTACCCAGGCGTAAAAGCCTATATGCAAAACACCCGTGAGCTAGCAAAGGTACAAGGCTACGTTGAAACCTACTTTGGTCGCAGACTTTGGGTGCCAGAAATCAATAGCCCCAACGGCATGAAACGCGCAGGCGCTGAAAGAGCCGCCATCAACGCTCCTATGCAAGGAACAGCAGCAGATTTGATTAAGCTCGCGATGATAGCAGTAGACAAATGGCTAAAAGAGTCTGCTTTAAAGACCAAACTGATTATGCAGGTGCATGATGAGCTGGTGCTAGAAGTGCCAGATAGTGAGCTAGAGTTGGTGAAAATGACATTGCCAGTGTTAATGCAGAATGTCGCAAAATTATCTGTAACGTTGTTGGCTGAAGTCGGCGTAGGAAGTAATTGGGAAAGCGCGCATTAGGAATACATCAATGTCACGCCCGTCAAATCAAGAAATTGAAAAATATTATTTCGAACAATTCGCTAAAGATTTTACATTGCCTAATGGAGAATTACAGTATGGAGATAAGCCTGATGTAATTATTTGTGGCGCCATAAATATTGGTATAGAGATCGCAAATCTTTATTTGGCTGATGGGGCAGATGAAGCTAGTGAACAGGTCCAGCGCCAACGCAGAGAAAAAGTTATTAAGTTAGCTGAGGCTGATTACAAATTAAAATGTAGTATGAATTATGAATTTCATATTTCATTTAACTCTAAGATACCGATAGTCGATGCAAATATTACTGCGACTAAATTAGTAAGCTTCATTATCTCCATGGAAAAAATTATTGGAACTTTTTTTACAAGCAATGCATTTAATATCTCACCAGAAATTCATTCTGTATATAGAAGTGAGAAAGAATATCCCGATGCTAAATGGAAAACATCACAGGTTTTTGACGGAAAAAATTTACAAGTGTCGAGGGTTAGAGAAATAGCGCAGCAAAAAGATGAGAAAATCTCTGGGTATATTCACTGCGATATTTATTGGCTTTTGTTAGTAATAGACTTTAGTGATTCCGCCCAAGACCAAGAAATAGAATGGCCAACAGACGAAGCCCACATTGAATGTAAGTATGAAAAAATAATTATTTACAAACCTCAATTCAAGAAATACTCAGATATTCCAGTAAATCATATTTATCGCTAACCTAGAATAAAAGTATGCAAATTACACCAGTGCTAACATAAATGGTGATGAAAT
>JANNBX010000117.1:0-15247 GCA_031385945.1 Methylophilaceae bacterium
ATTCGTCAAGTCCATCGCGCTTTTGTTTAAATGTCGTGGGGTTGCCAAACGAAGTGCTATGTTGAAAGCCTTCTTTATCCTCACGCACAATCAGTTTGTCGGCCTTAATCAGCAAGGTGCCTTGCGTTAAAATCACGTTGCCAATGTAGGTGCTGGTTTTTTTAGCGTCATCCACTAATACCGTATCCGCCTCTAAATCAATTGGTTTTTCGCGGTCTGCTTTTTCGGCAATTGCACTAAAACTAATGAGCAAACATGCACTGGCAATCATTTTTAATAATAAAATTGGCTTCATGTTATCTCCGAATACTCTTCTCTTGTTTCAAGCTTAACGGTTGGCTGGCTTGACGTTTTGTTGATGTTTTGTTTGTTTTATTAGCTGCACCTAAGGGCATGCTACTTAATTTGAGCTTGGGCGTGCTATTGTTTTTACGGCGCTGTTTTGCAAGCGCCGCTTCAGCAATGGCTGCATTATTGTCAGCTACCATTGGGTTTTCGTAGTGCACTTTTACATTTTTTAAGAGCTTAAATGTTTGATCTTTTTTGTTAAATACCATGCCAACACCTGTGACTTTAGTTTTGGGTGATTGTGTAATCACAACAGGTAAATCTGTTTTAGCCATTTCATCATCAGGCATTAAGGTGAGTTCAGCGGTGGTTAAGGTCATGTCGCCACGGCCATTGTAAGCAGGGCGATACACTTTCACATTGCCTTTCACTATTATTTCTTTGCCACTTTCCATAATGTGACCAGTTAAGCCTTCAATTTGCGTGTAAAACTTTTTCTCATCCACCACACTTTTGGCCGCTGCGTACTGGGTAAATCTTGGCCGTGTGAGCAATGTGCTGTCGTCATCTGGATAATGCGTCATAGCGGCTGAGGCTAAAATATAGTTCAACTCGCCATTGATATCCGTTTTGCGCGTGACAAAATTCTCCACTTTATAATCGGGGTCATGGCGGCTGCTGCCATCTATTTTCATGCTAGGTTCTTGAACGTTAGTATTGATCCAAAAGCTCAACAGTGCTAAAACTGCAAGCAGTACCAGTGGCAATAAAATATTTAAGCGTGTCAAAATAGACTTTTTTTAAATCACTTATTTTAAAAAAGGCGCATATTGCGTTTCAAGCGTGCCTTGCGCTTGCATAATTAACTCGCAAACTTCACGCACAGCACCAAAACCAGCATTGTGTTTAGTCACGTAATGCGCATAATCAAACACTGGCGCCCACGCTGTTGGCACGGCAACGGCAAGCCCTGCACGCTTCATTGGGCCAATGTCAATCACGTCGTCACCCATAAAGCCAAGTTGGTCATGCTGCAAGCCTAATTTTTTAGCTAGTTCATCAAACGCTGCATATTTATCATGCACGCCATGATACACATGCTCAATGCCAGTGTTCTCAGCGCGTTTTGCGACCACGTTTGATGTGCGGCCTGAAATAATCGCCATTTGTACGCCAGAGGCTTTGAGCATTTTCATGCCCAAACCGTCATGCGAATGAAATGTTTTGTATTCCAATGCGTCATCACCCAACATCAAGCCACCGTTGGTCATCACACCATCAACATCAAACACCATGACTTTGATTTTTTTTGCACGCGCTAGAATTTCTGCGGTAATTTCAGATTTGATTGCTGTTGTTGCTTGTGTCAATTTAAACTACTTTCGCTAATAATAAATCGTTAATGTTGATTGCGCCGACTAGCTGATGTTGCTCATCCACCACTAACAGCGCGTTAATGTGATGCTGTTCCATCATTTCAACGGCTTCAACAGCTAGTTGGTTGGCAAGAATCGCTTGCGGGTTTGGGTGCATGACATCTTGCATGCAGGTATTGTTAAAGTCCACGCCACGCTCAAAGGTGCGGCGTAAATCGCCATCGGTGAATATGCCAGCCACTTTGCCATGACTATCAACAATCGCAGTCATGCCCATACTTTTTTGCGTCATTTCCATTAAGCCGGTACTTAAGGGGGCGCTAATCAACACGCTAGGAATCGCCTCGCCAACGCGCATTACATCGCGCACGTGTACTAATAGTTTTCTGCCCAGCGTGCCGCCAGGGTGTGAGCGGGCAAAGTCCTCAGTTGAGAATCCACGCAAATCTAGTACTGTGACAGCCAAAGCATCACCTAGTGCCAAAGCCGCAGTGGTGCTGGCTGTAGGCGACAAACCTAGCGGGCAGGCTTCTTGCTCAACGCTAGCATCTAAATGAATATCTGCCGCTTTTGCCAAGGTTGATTTGGCATTGCCCGTGATGCTAATTAACTTAGCGCCGATGCGTTTAATTAAAGGTAAAATCGCAATCAGCTCGTTAGATTCACCCGAGTTTGAGAGCGCTAATACAATATCTTTTTCAGTCACCATGCCTAAATCGCCATGGCTAGCTTCAGCGGCGTGCATGAAAAAAGCAGGCGTGCCAGTGCTGGCAAAGGTCGCGGCGATTTTATTGCCAATATGACCAGATTTACCCATGCCACTTACCACAACACGGCCTTGACAATGTAAAATAAGGTTAGTGGCTTCACAAAAGTCATCACCCAATTGGTCACCCAGTTGCTCGCTCAGCCGCAAAACGGCCGCCGCCTCTATCATCAGCACTTCCTTAGCTAATTTAAGCGTTGCGTTATTGGCTATGTTTTGTTTTTTTAATAAAACAGGCTGCATGGTTTTAATCGTTTAATTTGAGTGTTGATTGGTGGTAACAATAATCAGATACAAAGTGAATGGCTGCGTCACATCATATTTGCGTCATTGGTATCAGTATAAAATGGTTTGTGTCTTACATAAAGTTAATTCTAGGAGATTTAAAAGCAATTGTTGGCTAGTTTGATGTTTTAGGCACATTTTTTGCCCTGATAGCCAAATGGTCAGTAAAAATCAGTAATAACGCGAATGCTTTGAATAATTTTGATACAAAATGCATAACTCACTCACCGGAATTTTAGTACTGCTCACTAGCGCTGTTATGGCGGTTGCACTGTTTCGCGCCTTGCGTTTGCCAGCAATGTTGGCGTATTTTGTGGTGGGTTTATTGCTGGGCCCGCAAGTATTTGGAGTTTTTCCTGATGTTGAAGCGAGCCGTGAATTAGGCGAGTTTGGCATTGTATTTTTAATGTTTAGCATCGGCTTAGAGTTTAGTTTAACCAAACTGTACTCTATGCGCCGCACTGTGGTTGGCGTAGGTGGCGCGCAAGTGGCGCTGACTATGGTTGGCATGATGGGCTTATGCCTACTTGCGGGTGTAAGCTGGCAAGCGGCGTTTGTAATCGCCAGTGCGCTGACGATGTCGTCTACCGCGATTGTTTCTAAAATGCTGGTTGAGCGCGTTGACTTAAATTCTCGGCATGGTCGTTTATCTATCAGCGTGTTGTTGTTTCAAGATATCGCAGTAGTACCGCTATTAATTTTGATTCCAGCGCTAGCCTCACAAAATGATAATTTAGGTGCAACACTGCTCGATGCCGCTTTAAAAGCAGCAGTACTACTCTCTATTTTGCTGGTGTTTGGTAAACCGTTGATGAACCGTTGGTTTTCGCTAGTAGCCCGTCAACGCTCGCGTGAGCTATTTGTGATGAATGTACTCATGGTCACGTTAATGCTTGCCGCCGCCACTAAATTAGCTGGCTTATCGTTTGCGTTGGGTGCATTCGTGGCGGGCATGTTGATCTCTGAAACACGTTACCGCTACCAAGTGGAGTCAGATATCGCGCCATTCCGCGATATTTTATTAGGTATGTTTTTTATCAGTATCGGTATGTTGCTCGATTTACACGCATTGGCTGATAATTTATGGCTAGTATTGTTAGTTGTGATTGGTTTGATTTTTATGAAGGCGCTAGTGGTCACACTGGTAGCGCGCTTATTTAAGTTTGAAATGGGCGTGGCGATTAGAACAGGCGTCACACTAGCGCAAGCAGGCGAGTTTACTTTTGTATTGCTAGCACTTGGTCTTGAGCAAAAGCTCATCACAGGGCATGCCTTGCAGGTGTCGCTGGCGGCTGCGCTTATTTCTATGGCAGTTGCGCCATTTATTATTCAATACAATTTAAAAATTGCCGAGAAATTATCTCGCAGTTATATTAAAAATCGTAATCAACAATTAGCAGTCATTAGCACGGCAACAAAAACCCTCAAAGACCACGTGATTATTTGCGGCTATGGCCGTAGTGGCCAGTATTTAGGGCGTTTTTTAACAGAAGAGCAAATTCCATTTATTGCACTTGATATTGACCCCGCGCGCGTGCAAGAAGCTGCCGCTGCAGGCGAAAACGTCATGTATGGCGATGCTGGCCGGCGCGTAGTACTAGAAGCCGCAGGCGCTAGCTTGGCTAAAGCCTTGGTGATTAGCTATATTGATGCGCAATCAGCGCATAAAATTTTACATGTGGTGCAAGATTTGTTTCCCGCATTACCTGTGATTGTGCGCACTATTGATGAGAGTGATATGGAGTCGTTCCGCGAGGCAGGTGCCACTGAAGTAGTGCCTGAAGTGCTTGAAGGTAGCTTAATGCTGGCCTCGCACGCGCTCGTACTATTAGGCGTACCGTTAAATCGCGTGGTTAAACGTATTAGGCGCTTTCGTGAAGAGCGCTATAAGATGTTTCGCGGGTTTTTTCATGGTGTATCTGATCTGGAAAATTTAGTGGCAGATAAAAATCAAGCGCGTCTACATACAGTGGTCATTTCAGCGACTGATTATTGTGTGAATAAGCGCTTAATTGAAGTATGGTTATCGGAGTTTGATGTAGAAATTCACAGTATGCGCCGCATGAATGTGAGCGATTTTGAGCACACCCCCGATACTATTTTTATGGAAGGTGATGTTGTGGTTTTACTGGGCTCGCCTGTTAACATGAGCCGCGCAGAGCAAATGCTATTAACTGGCACAACCACTTAAATTGTACGATCACTTAAGACGCTTGGCTTAAAAAATTCAGCTTGAAATACCCAGCTTACAACGCTCAAGATATCATGCAAGCGTTAATAATACGCGGCTAAATATTGATGTGAGTGACTAATCAAAAATGTACATATTTTTGGTTATATTGTTGTATTTAAACAGTTTTATAATTTGAAAATAGTTGGTTCAAGCAGATGTATCGTACAGTAGACGCTTGAAAATTGGAGTTTATGGCAAAAACAGTATTGATTATTGGTGGTGGCGTGGTGGGTTGCATGAGCGCGCTCACACTGGCGAAACGTGGTTTAGCTGTTACGTTAGTAGAGCGCGGTACTATTGCAAAGCAGTCAGAGGGCGCATCTTCTTGGGCAGGTGCTGGTGTACTGTTCCCACTCATGCCGTGGGATTACCCAGCCGCACTTAATGCACAGGTGTTTGCTGGGGCAAGCCACTACGCTGATATTTGCACTGAGTTACTGCAAGAAACAGGTATAGACGCACAATATATAGTCAGCGGAATGGCAGTGTTGAGCGCACCTATGCCGCAAGCGCTAGATTGGTGTAAGCTCAACAAGCAAGCATTTATACAAAACAACAATCATTTACTGTTACCAACGGTTGCACAAATTCGCCCACCACGATTATTGCAAGCGCTGCGTGCTTACCTAATAAAGTTGGGTGTTACTCTCGTTGAAAATACTACTTTAATGCCAGCAACTCAAGATTTTGCATGTTTGAGAAGCCAAGCAGGTGAGGCTTTTACCGCTGATTATTACGTGATTGCTAGCGGTGCTTGGAGCGGGCAAATATCTGAAAGTATCCGTATTAAACCCATGCGCGGCCAAATGTTGCGCTACAGCAACGCGGCACATTTTATTGAACATATCCTCTACCAAAATGGCGTTTATATTGTTCCAAGACAAGATGGTGAGTTATTAGTAGGTAGCACGGTCGAAAACGTAGGTTTTGATAGCCATACAACTGATGCTGCTTTGCATACTTTAAAGCTAGCTGCAGAATCTATGATTCCTGCTTTAAAAAATCAGCCAGTTAGCCAGCATTGGAGCGGCTTAAGGCCATCTCTAAGCGCTGAAGATAACTTACCAAGCGTGGCTAAACATCCAACACTTGAGCATGTATTCATCAATACTGGACATTTCCGTTATGGGTTAACCATGGCTCCACATAGCGCTACAGTAATAAATGGCTTGATTGCTTAATCACAAAATTGAGTATTTTTGCATGTGATAAAGCTTTTGTGGCCACTAAAAATATTTTAATACCTTCTGGTTTTTTGTCTTTTATAGCGCCAAGCCCAGGGCTCAGTTGGGTCGCTTTCTTGCCAAAGCCCACGCCGTTCGAGTCTAGCTTTGGCTTCTAGTATTTTGAGGCTTTCATCTGTGTTGTAACGGCTATAAACCCAAGCCCAGCCCATTTCTACCATCATTGCGTTAATGTTTAAGCCATCAAGCTCTACAACCCCCAAGGCACGATTATATTGATCCATTAGTTCGTTACCGCGTAAGGTAACTTTTTTATGCCAAACAAGCGCTTTAAGCATATTTTTAGAGGCGTCTGCATAAGGTTGGCCGCGTTCTGGCGCGTCTATATTTTGCAAGCGCACTTTCACTTTTAGCTTTTTATACTTTATAGTTAGCGTGTCGCCATCACTCACGCCCACTACTTTGCCTGTAAAGTCCGCCTGTACAAAGTTAGGTAAAAATACTTGCCAAAGCAAATATACTAAAAAAGTTACGTGTAAAATCGTTGTTTTTGTTAGTTTTGGCATCATTTCATTTTATAGCATTTGCAGCCCTTTCCTTCACCCTAATCATCATCAATGGCAAAACCGTTAAATTTAGAAGATGCTAATCAATTAGTCGCCAAAAAAAGCGATGCACAGTTACGCCTAAATATCAGCCGTAATATGCTCATGGCTATATTGGTTTCTTTGTTGATTCATTTAGCATTTTTAGTGGTTGTTAAAATTAAACCAATTGAAGTTGGTGCCAGCCAACCAGCACCTATTACGGTTACGCTTAATGATGTAGAGCCCATACCTATGCCAGCACAAGCCGAAATACCAAAGCCTGACCCTGTAAAAGAGCCAGTTAAGCCCGTTAAAGAGATTGTTAAACAGAAAAAAATCATCACAACACAAGGTAAAAGTACATTTAAAGTACCTGTGATTGAAGCGCCAAAAGAAGAGCCTCAACCAGTCACACAGCCAACACCAGAACCAACACCCGTAAAACCAGCGCCAGAAATACCCGTGATACCACCGGGTATGGATATGAACGATTATTTAAAAGCACAGCGCGAAAAACGCCGACTTGCATTAGGCTTAAATAGCAAAGATTTTAACGATAGCGTGTCGGGTAAACGTGAGTTGTCGGCTGATGAAAAACGTGATGAAGTCATTAAGCAAAACTTAAAAAATGGCCAAAACGGTATTTTTCAAATATTAAATTTGAATACCTACAGTGCACAATTTAGTTTTAGAGGCTGGACAAACGACTTTAGTAACGCTAAAAAACAAGTGATTTCAGTAGAGATAGGTGCAGGCGGCGACATACAACGTGCCGTAATAAAGCGTATGATTATTTTAATTCGCCAATATTATGATGGTGATTTTAATTGGGAATCACAACGCTTAGGTCGAACGGTCGTGCTGTCAGCGCGCGCTGAGGATAATGATGCGCTGGAAGCATTTATGATTAAAGAGTTTTTTTAGAGGCATCGTCTATTATTGCTTTAAGATTTGGTTAACGAGTAAAAGCATAAAAAATAAAAACCCCGCACTCAGTCGGGGTTTTAAACTTCATCAAGCACGAAACAAAAAAGCTTATGGCATCAAAACAGTGTCAATCACATGAATCACGCCGTTAGATGCTTTAACATCAGTGGCAGTTACATTAGCGTTATTAACCATCACACCTTTTGCAGTTGATATTTTGATCGGCTTACCATTTACCGTTGGTGCATCACCCGCTTTAACATCTTTTGCCATGACTTTAGCAGGCACAACATGGTAAGTTAATACCGCTGTTAATTTTGCTTTATCTTTCAATAAAGCATCTAAATCTGCTTTTGGAATTTTTGCAAAAGCTGCGTCAGTTGGCGCAAATACGGTGAAAGGGCCTTTGCCTTTTAATGTCTCAACTAGACCTGCTGCTTTAACAGCGGTTACCAATGTAGTGAAACTGCCTGCTGCAACGGCTGTATCAACAATATCTTTTTCACCTGCGTGATGATCAGCAAAAGCAACTGAAGAAGAGATTAAAAAAATTGAACCTAAAAATAAAGATAGAACATTACGTTTCATTGAAAAGTCTCCTGGCTAAACTTGTGAAAAAATTTAGAACACAAATTAAAGTAGTTATTTTCAAAATAGAAAAATCACTACTCTACATGGGCAAAATTTAGCTTGATAAGTTCGACACAAGTGATTTTTTGTCATAAAAATGACTTATAAATCGCATGGTATAAATGACAGTTATCCAGTAAAAAAGCCAGCTTGCGCTGGCTTTTTTACTGGTTATTTCTAAAGTTTAATAAAATTAAATTTTAGCTTGCACACGTGGAGTTTCTGGCCAATCCACATGGAAGAACTCGCCACGTGGTTTGTCTTTACGCTCGTAAGTATGTGCGCCGAAGTAATCACGTTGGCCTTGTAACAAGTTTGCTGGTAAATCAGCGCTACGGTAGCCATCAAAGTAGGCTAGTGCTGCACTGAAACCTTGAGCTGGAATACCATTGGTGACTGCTAAAGCAATCACTTTACGCCAGCCAGCTTGGCCGTCAGCCAATGCTTGTGTGAAATATGGATCTAACATCAGATTTTTAAGGTAAGGGTTGTTACCATAAGCATCTGTAATTTTTTGCAAGAAACGTGCGCGGATGATACAACCACCACGCCAGATTTGTGCAATTTCACCGAAGTTTAAGTGCCAGTTGTAAGCCACTTGTGCTTTGTCCATTAACTGGAAGCCTTGTGCGTAAGCACAAATTTTCGAGCTGTATAGCGCTTGCTTAATTGCTTCAATGATTTCAGCACGGTCTGCTTCAATTTTAACAGCTGGGCCACTTAAAATTTTGCTAGCATCAACGCGCTCTTCTTTGATTGAAGACAATGCACGTGCGTAAACAGCCGCGGCAATCGCGTTAGCTGGTGCGCCTAATTCAAGTGCATTGGCTGCTGTCCATTGGCCTGTACCTTTTTGGCCAGCGGTGTCTAAAATTTGGTCAACTAAGAAACCTTTACCTTCTGGGTCTTTTTGTTGCAGTATGTCAGCTGTAATTTCAATCAAGAAGCTTGATAATTCACCTTTGTTCCACTCAGCAAATACTTGGCCAATCTCGCCTGCATCCATGCCAAGCAAGTTTTTCATGAGCCAGTAAGCTTCGCAAATCAATTGCATGTCGATGTATTCAATACCGTTATGCACCATTTTTACATAGTGGCCAGCGCCGTCTGTATCAATGTAGCTTGTGCATGAGAAGCCGCCTTGCACTGGCTTGCCAGGCGCAGCGCCTTCAATTGGGTCGCCTGTCACTGGATCAACTTTAGCAGCGATATCGCGCCAAATTGGCTCTAATGATTCCCACGCTTTACGTGTGCCTGATGGCATTAAGCTTGGGCCAAAACGTGCACCTGTTTCGCCACCTGATACGCCAGAACCAATAAACTCTAAGCCTTTAGCAGCGAGTTCTTTTTCACGGCGGATGGTGTCTGTCCATAATGAGTTGCCGCCATCAATAATGATGTCGCCTTGCTCTAAGAATGGGATTAATGCGTTGATGGTTACATCAGTGGCACTACCTGCTTTAACCAGCAAGATAATTTTGCGTGGGCGTTTAATGCTCAGCACAAACGACGCGATGTCTTCAAACGGTAATACGTGCTCCGCGGATGGTTCGTTTTTTTCGTTGCTAGCCACAAAGTTACGTGTTTTTTGTGGGTCACGGTTATACACGGCAATGTTGTAACCGTGGTCAGCTATGTTTAGTGCGAGGTTTTGCCCCATCACGGCTAAGCCAACTAAGCCGATATCTGCATTTTTTACAGTCATGGTTTCAGTCTTCTATTTAATTAAAAAGTTGGTAAAGTTAAAGTTCATACAAAATAAAAATCGTTCAGATTTTTACGGTAAATCATTTGCTGGTTATTGCATTTGTTGGTTATATCAACTGCTAGTTATTAAGCTTGCGCCGTTGCAAACACCATAATTAACATTATTTTAAAACATTTATTTCAGGGTGTTGCTAAACATTTGTAACGCTAAATTGTAACCAATCATGGCAAGCTGAGGGTCGTAGCGCTCGCCTTCATCACGCATAAATGCATGCTGGCCATTAAACTCATGCCAAGTAAATGTTAAGCCTGCGTTGTGTAATTTACTGCGAATTTCATCACGCCCTGCCGCAGGAATGTGACTATCTTGCTTGCCCCAAATCATGAGCAATTCACCTTTAATGTCGCTTAAACGCTCCATTGAATGTTGGCCGAGCTTGTTTGGGATTATTTGCGTATGAAGATCTGTTGCGTAGTAGCAAGCAGTTGCCTTAACACTAGGGTTTAGCGCCGCGCGGAATGCCAAATGGCCGCCAATGCAAAAGCCCATTGCGCCAATTTCACCATTGCACCAAGTTTGAGATTTTACAAAATCGACCATTGCCTGGTTATCAGTATCGTAACCTTGCACATCTTTGGCTGATTTATCTGCATTGCCTTTTTCGCGGCCTGCATCGTCATAACCCATTACAGTGCCAATGGTATTTAGTTCGTGAAATACTTCTGGCACTAGAACTGCGTAACCGTGACCCGCCATGATTTTTGCAGCACGTTCAATGGGGCCAGTTTGTTGAAAAATTTCAGAGTAAAATAATATGGCTGGAACAGGTTTCTTGTGGCTTGGCCGATGAATATACGTGCGCATTGTGCCAGTTGGGGTTGGCAAATCAACGAAATGGCTCTGAATCAGCATGCAAACATCTCTAGGGTGTTAAATAATGCGATATTTTAACCTAAACACTGTTAATAAATAAGGTTTGCTGAGTAGTATTTAAAAGAATTGAAACTTAAATGTAATAAATTGCTCAATATTTGTATAAAAAAATGAATGAATATAAGCTTTGTTCAAATTATTAGCGTCTTTAAATACTCAATTTAGTATTTTAAAAATATTCGAAATAGCACTTAAAAATAGGGGACAAATTTTAATGAAATATTTAATCATTTTAATTGCATTATTAGCTAACTTTTCTGCTCAAGCAACTGAGTTAGAAGACGCAAAAGAGGCCGCTAAAAAAGGCGATTTTGTGCAAGCAAAAAGTATTTATGAAAAATTGTCAGCGCAAAATAACCCTAAAGCACAATACAATTTGGCGTTGATGCATGCGAGTGGTGATGGCACGCCAGCGAGTTGGCTAGAAGCGCTTAAATACTATAAGCTAGCGGCTGAAAATGGTTATGTAGATGCCCAATTTAAACTTGCGTTAATGAGCTTCAAGGGTGATGGCATTCCAACTGACTATGACGCATCTGTGCGTTATTATGAAATGGCCGCCAAGCAAAATCATCTTCGTTCACAGCTTAATTTAGGAACGCTTTATTTAAATGGTGAAGTGGTTGCACGAAATGATGAAAAAGCCTACTTTTGGCTACACAAAGCGGCCATGCAAAATGACGCCGACGCGCAATATTTACTAGGCCGTATGTATATGTATGGCGATGGTGTGAAAGAAAACTTAGTGGCGGCGCATGCTTGGTTTGATTTGAGCGTACAAAACAGCCAAGATCACCCGCACCGCAAAGCGCGTCGTAATCAAAGTTTGATAGAGGCAGCTAACAAAATGCAGCCGCAGCAAATTGCTGAAGCCAAAGCGCTGAGTGCAACTTGCGCGGCTAATAAATTTGAAAATTGTCCATAAATTTAAAATGACAAATAATTGATCATAAAACAATCAGTCATTAAAAAAACGCATCACAAGAATGCGTAATTATTAGAAATTTTGAATCATAAAAATGCATTATTGAAAATCAACCATAAAAATTTGACCATAAAAAAGCTATCTAGAAATGCTTTTTAATATCTTTAAAATTTATTTACTGCGTTAGGTTTCATTATGAAAATACTACTGAGTAGTTTAGCGTTAATGGCTGTCTCAACGAGCTTATTGGCCGCTGAGCCGCCTGCAGACATGGCTTACAAGTTAAAGCAATCTGTTGTTAAAGTGCATGTAGCCACTAAAAATGGCGGCCATGGAGTAGGCACGGGCGTTGTGGTAGCCAAAGATCACATCGTTACAAATTGCCATGTGCTAGCAGATTCAAACGGTGTAACAGTAACCAAATATGGTAACAACTTTGCGCCAGTGGCTGTGCGTGCCGATTGGAAGCATGATTTATGTTTACTACGTTTTGAATATCTTGAAATTCCATTTGTTGCTTTGGGCGACTCTGAAAACTTACAATACGAGCAATCAGTGTTTAGTATTGGCTTCCCCGGTGGGCCACCAAAGCCACAAACAACATGGGGCAAAATCAAAGCGCTGTACCCACATGATGACAGCCAAATTGTGCGTACTAGTGCCTCTTTTGTAATGGGTGCCAGTGGTAGCCCAGTTTTTAATGATGCTGGCCAACTCATTGCGATTAGTACATTTAAAAGCCCAGGGCGTGAGGCGTTTTATTACAATGTGCCTGTGAAATGGGTAAAAGCACTTTATGATTTACCTGAAGCTAAGCTTGTGAATCAAGATGCATCACCTTTCTGGGATGCCCCACTCGAAACGCGCCCGTATTTTATGCAAGTCGTACAGCCGTTACAAAATAGTAACTGGCCAGCACTTGGTGATATTGCCAAAAAATGGCTTAACAAAGAGCCTGGCAGTATCGAAGCACTTTTTTATCAGTCAATAGCATATGCACGTTTGGGACAAAAATTGGAAGCTAAAACTGGCTTTGAGCAGGTTTTGCGCGCAAATCAGCGTCATACAGGCGCTTTGTTCGAGCTTGCTCTGATGGCTAATCAAAATAACGATACCGCAGCGTTTAATCAATTGAATACTGCGCTCAAATCAATTGATGAAGATCTAATTGACGAACTCAATTATTATATGAGTTTGCAAATAACGGCGCGCACCGCCCAAGTGCCAAACTCATGATGAAAAATATTATAAATAGCTCAATACTATTGCTACTAAGCGCAACAGCCCCATTGCAAGCGGCACAGCCTATGCCTGATGATGCGCTGATTTACACGCTTAAAAATTCCATGGTGAAAGTGAGTAGCAGCACTAAAACAGGCGGCCATGGCTGGGGCACCGGTGTGGCAATCACTAAAGATCATGTACTGACCAACTGCCATGTGTTGCAAGATTCTGATGGTATTAGCGTCTCACATTGGGGTACATCATACCCACCGGTTGGTTTGCAAGCGGATTGGGAGCACGACTTATGCGTACTACGTTTTGAGTGGGTAGGGTTTGCCCCAGTTGAGTTGGGCGACTCGGAAACACTGCAGTATGAGCAGCCTATAATCTCAATTAGCATGCCAGGTGATTCGCCTGCGCCAGATGTATCATTTAATAAAATTAAAGCGCTTTATCCATTAGATGGTGCAAAAGTTATTCGCTCATCTAGTGCTTTTGCCATCGGCGCAAGTGGTAGCCCAGTGTTTGACTACAGCGGCAAACTGATTGCGACCAGCACATTTAAAAGCCCAGGACAAGCTGCTTACTACTACAACATGCCTGTTGCTTGGGTTAAAAAACTAATGCTAACACCTGAAATTAAACTCAGTGCGCCACATGGTCAACCATTTTGGGATACACCAGAAAAGCAGCGTCCTTATTTTATGCGGGTGGTGATTCCCATGCAAAATGGTGATTGGAATGATCTATTATTGATTGCCAATGAGTGGGCCGCCGCTGAACCAAATAATGCTGAGGCTTGGTATTACTCAGGTTTAGCACATAGTCGATTAGGTCACACTGCTCCTGCCATTGCTAATTTAATGCCTGCCGTGGTGATGAACCCTCTGCATATCAACGCGCACATTGAGTTGGCAGTGGTGGCCGATAAAGCTAACAATGCCGCTGAGTTTCAGCGTGCAAAATCAGGCTTGCTAGCAATTGACGCCAGCTTAGAAGCTGACCTAAATGCAGCATTACAAATAGCTAGAAAACCAGTAGCAGCTAAAGATTAAAGCATTTGTTTATGTTTTGGCCTTGAATGGTTAACATGCTTAATCTCGACTTAATATTTAAGAACTCTCTGCATGTTTAATTGGTTTCAACAACGTCTAAATCCTTTCCCGCCTGATTTAATAGCAACGCCACCCACCAAGTTTTGGCCTTTTATGTGGGCATCAGCCAAAGACGCTAAAAAAATCATACTGTGTATGACGGTTTTAACCGCACTGATTGCTTCAGTTGAGGCGTATTTGTTTGGCGCAATGGGTCAAATAGTGGATTGGCTAAGTCAAACAAAACCACAAGATTTGTGGCAAACTGAGCAGGCAAAATTACTGTTTTTTTCAGGGCTTTTGCTAGCTAGCCCCATTTTAGTGGCGCTACAAACGTTGGTGAAACATCAAATTTTAGCGGGCAACTTTCCCATGCGTTTACGGTGGAATTTCCACCGTTTAATGCTCAATCAAAGCATGCGTTTTTATCAAGATGAATTCGCAGGTCGTGTAGCGGCAAAAGTCATGCAAACCGCGCTGGCTGTGCGTGATGTGTGGTTTATTTTGGCCGATATCTTAGTGTATGTTGGTATTTATTTTGCCACCATGGTATTTGTTGCAGGTAGTTTTAGTGTGTGGTTATTGCCGTCATTTTTGCTATGGTTGGCGCTTTATTGTGCATCACTCGCTTATTTTATTCCGCGTTTAGCTAAAATTTCACAAACTCAAGCCGACGCCCGCTCATTGATGACAGGCCGCATAACGGACGCTTATTCAAATATCGCCACAGTCAAACTATTTAGTCACGCGGGCCGCGAAGCGAGCTATGCCAAAACCGCTATGCAAGAATTTTTGGGTACGGTGCACGGGCAAATGATGTTAGTCAGCAAAATTGAAATGGTCAACCAGACGCTGAATGTATTACTGATTTTAAGCGCCACAGGCACAGCATTATGGCTGTGGTCAATTGGTGAAACAGGCATAGGTGCTGTTGCAGCGGTAACCGCCATGGCTATGCGTCTAAACGGTATTTCGCACTGGGTAATGTGGGAAATGACCTCACTGTTTGAGCAAGTAGGTACGGTGACAGATGGTATGAACATGCTCTCAAAAATGCGCACAGTGGTTGATATGCCACAGGCAAAAC
>JANNBX010000066.1:0-7769 GCA_031385945.1 Methylophilaceae bacterium
GCTATCTAATAAATGCAAAGTAACCATTTCCAACGGGTCGCGAATAGCCGTTAAGTTATAAACTCTATTCCATTTACCCAACAACTCCACATAGGTTAGCAACTTCGTTTGCGTAGCAGCATCTATGTCCAAACTCATCTCACTAATGCCATTAACCAATACTTGAGCCAGCATTATTTATGCCACCTCGTTTTGAGCTTGTAGGTTCAGCGCTTTATTTTTGCCTTTTTTCTTTAAATAGACCAATAACAAAGAAATGGTTGCAGGTGTAATACCCGATATGCGCCCTGCTTGGCCAATGGTTTCTGGTTTTTGTGCTGTGAGTTTTTGGCGCGCTTCTATGCTTAAGCCATGCACATCCGCATAATTTAAGTCAACCAATCTAATATTTTCACTGCCTTTTTGTTTGGCGATTTCTTCTTTTTGACGATCAATATAGCCTTGGTATTTAGCTGCAATTTCCACTTGTTCGCGTACTGCTGGGTCTAATTCACCTAGCACTTGCCCATCTTCTGTGCCTTTGCCGAGGCTTAGCATGTCGTCGTAGCTTACTTCTGGACGGCGCAATAATTCAAATAGGCTATATTCATGCTCTAACGCTTTTCCAAGCACCTCTTCTTGTGTTTCACGTGAAACATCATCCGTCGCTAATTGCACAAACGTGCGTTTTAAACGTGCTTGTTCACGCTCCACTGCCTCTAATTTTTGTTCAAATGCCGACCAGCGCGCATCACACACCAGGCCTAATTCACGGCCTTTAGCTGTTAGCCGCATATCAGCATTATCTTCACGTAACTGTAGCCTGTATTCAGCGCGGCTAGTAAACATGCGATATGGCTCAGTCACGCCCGTAGTAATTAAATCATCAACCAATACACCCAAGTACGCCTCGTCACGCGCTGGGCACCATGACTCTTTTTCTTGGACATACAAAGCGGCATTAGCGCCTGCCAATAAGCCTTGCGCTGCCGCCTCTTCATAGCCTGTGGTGCCGTTGATTTGTCCTGCAAAGAATAAGCCTTTAATCGCCTTGGTTTCAAGGCTAGACTTTAATGCACGCGGGTCGTAATAATCATACTCAATCGCGTAGCCTGGGCGCAAAATATGCGCATTTTCCAAACCCCTGATAGAGCGCACCAAAGCCAGCTGAATATCAAACGGCAAGCTAGTTGATATGCCATTTGGATAAATTTCATGCGTGGTTAAGCCTTCGGGCTCTAAAAATAATTGGTGCGATTCTTTATCTGCAAAACGGTGAATTTTATCTTCCACGCTTGGGCAATAGCGCGGACCAACGCCCTCAATCACACCCGTGTACATAGGTGAGCGATCTAAGCCACTGCGAATAATTTCATGGGTGCGCTCGTTGGTGTGCGTGATCCAGCAAGGCACTTGTTGTGGATGCTGATTGATATTACCCATAAATGAAAACACAGGCGCAGGGTTGTCCCCTGGCTGTTCTTGCATGACTGAATAGTCAATCGTGCGGCCATCAATACGCGGTGGCGTGCCAGTTTTCAAGCGGCCTGCGGGCAAATTAAGCTCGCGTAAACGCGCCGCTAGCGAAATAGCAGGCGGGTCACCTGCCCTACCTGCACTGTAGTTTTGCAACCCAACATGAATCAAGCCGCCCAAAAACGTACCTGCTGTTAATACAACAGACTTAGCATTAAAGCGCAAACCAATCTGCGTAACTACGCCCGCAACTCTATCGCCATCTAAAATAATGTCATCCACCGCTTGCTGAAAAAGCCACAAATTAGGCTGATTCTCTAGCTTATGGCGAATAGCCGCTTTGTACAAAATTCGGTCAGCTTGTGCACGAGTTGCGCGCACCGCAGGCCCTTTAGATGAATTTAAAATACGAAACTGAATACCACCAATATCAGTGGCTTCGGCCATTGCACCACCTAGCGCGTCAATTTCACGCACCAAATGGCCTTTGCCAATGCCGCCAATACTAGGATTGCAAGACATTTGGCCGAGCGTTTCAATATTATGTGAAAGTAAAAGCGTTTTTTGCCCCATGCGTGCGGCTGCCAATGCGGCCTCGGTGCCCGCGTGGCCACCACCAACGACAATAACATCAAATAAATCAGGATAATTAAACTGAGAGTTTTGCATAATTATGCGCTTAAAATCTAAAACATGATTTTAACTGAAACAAGGCACTGCCGCTTGTTTATGCTAGACCTTTACGCTCAAATAAACTTGTTTCACGTGAAACAATTATTGATTGTAAAGATTGATGAACGATTGACTAAACGCATAAAACACGCCTATAGTATGGCTGTTAGCGGTAGCAAAACACTAATATCAACTCAAACCATCAGGAGAGCAACAATGGCAGATATTCAAGAACTTAAAGATTCACTGGCAAAATTTACCTCAAGCATTAACGAGCCTGCGCTTGCAAAAATGCAAAAAACTTATGCACTTGTGATGTCTAAACAAGATTCTCGCAATGTGTCATGTACTGATGCAGCAGAAAAATCAACTGTTCGCGAAAACTTCTTGAAGAAAAAACTAGGCCTAACAAAATCTGATGCAGATTTAGATGCTGCAGTTGAAGCAATCTGCCTGAAAATGAAAGACGATCGTTTAAAAAATCGCTTAGTGTTTTATTATTTGCTAGCAGAACACTTTAACTTATTAGGCAACTTTACTGCTTAGTAATCAGTAGTTTATAAATAACTACTCGTTAAAAAGGCTGGTTCACCCAGCCTTTTTTAATTTTTAAATAACTTATTTACCAATACAAAATTTGCTAAATATTTCACCCAGCAAATCGTCTGGTGTAAATTCTCCCGTTATACTCGCTAACGACTCCTGCGCAAGTTTAAGCTCTTCAGCTACCAGCTCAGCTTGCCCAAGTTGCAGTACAGCAACTGTTAAATGATTGCTTACTTTTTCTAGCGCATCCAAATGTCGCGTTCTTGCCATAAAAACACCCTCGGTTTGATTTTGGTAGCCTGCAATTTTTAGCAAGGCATCTCTTAAAAAATCCAAACCAAGCATCTTCTTTGCTGATAGAAAAATATGTGTTTCATTTTCTATCAAGGTAATTTTTACAGGCTCGTCACTTAAATCTACTTTATTATGTACCCAAATTTTTTCTGTTTCATGCGTTAAGCGGGCTAAAATCGATTTTTCCTTATCAGTAATACCGCGCGTTGCGTCAACCAATAATAACGCTACCTTAGCCGTTTCTAGCGCTCGATAAGTCCGCGCAATACCTGCATTTTCTACAATATCATCAGTTTCACGCAAGCCTGCGGTGTCAATAATATGTAGCGGCACACCGTTAATTTGAATGGCAGTTTTAATCGTGTCTCGCGTTGTGCCAGCAATCTCTGTGACTATCGCAACATCATCACCAGCTAAAGCATTCATCAAACTTGATTTTCCTACATTAGGTTGACCCACTAAAACCACGTCAATACCTTCACGTAGCAAATGACCTTGCTGTGCTGCTTGTTGAATTCCGATCAAAGTCTGTTGAATCTTAGTTAATTTTTCCGCTACTCTGCCCTGTGTAATAAAGTCGATTTCTTCTTCAGGAAAGTCTAAACATGCTTCAACATACATACGCAAATTAACCAGCTCGCTCAACAGCGTATTGATACGCTTTGAAAATTCACCAGTAAGTGAACGCATCGCACTTTTTGCGGCTTCTACAGTGCTGGCGTTAATCACATCGGCCACAGCTTCAGCTTGTGCTAAATCGATCTTGTCATTTAGGTAAGCACGGCGCGTAAATTCACCCGGCTCTGCTTGGCGAGCACCTAAACTAATGCAACGTGCCAGTAAAATCTGCATGAGCGCAGTGCCACCATGCGCTTGTAATTCAAGCACATCTTCGCCAGTATAAGAGTAAGGATTAGGGTAAAAAATACTGATACCGCGGTCTATTATTTGACCGTCAGCATCTTTAAAAGCAAGGTAACTAGCATGACGTGGAATTGGTCGAACGCCTAAAATTTCAGTGGCGATTTTTAATGACAATTCACCTGAAACCCGCACCACACCTATGCCACCAGCACCACTAGCAGTGGCGATGGCAGCAATCGTGTCTATAATAGAACTACTTTGCATTGGCCTTTTTAGCTAATGTTTCAGCATGAATCGTTTTATTGATATGCCATTGCTGAGCAATAGATAGGATGTTATTTACTAGCCAATACAACACTAAACCAGCTGGGAAGAAGAAGAAGAATACACTGAATACCACTGGCATAATCTTCATCACCTTAGCTTGAATAGGGTCAGTCGGCACAGGGTTTAATTTAGTTTGAATAATCATGGTTGCGCCCATTAGTACAGGCAAAATGTACCATGGGTCAATCGCTGATAAATCGGTGATCCAGCCAAAAAATGGAGCATTACGTAGCTCAATTGAGCCTAGAATTGTCCAATATAACGCAATGAAAACAGGTATTTGCACTAAAATCGGTAAACAACCACCCATTGGGTTGATTTTCTCAGTGCGATAAAGCTCTATCATCGCTTGCTGCATTTTTGGTTTATCGTCACCAAACTTTTCTTTCATAGCTTGCAATTTTGGCGCTACTTCACGCATATGCGCCATTGAGCGGTAACTAGCAGCAGATAGCGGATAAAACAGTAACTTCAATAAAACCGTGAGTAGGATAATCGCAACACCCCAGTTGTGAACGAGATCATGGATTTGTGATAACACCCAAAATAATGGTTTAGCAATCACAGTCAACCAACCGTAATCTACCGTGTACTCCAAGCCAGGAGCCGTTGCCAACAAATCTTTTTGCGTTTGTGGGCCGCTATATAATCTAGCTGGAATCACAGAATTTGTACCAACCGGTATTTCTTTTAAAGCACTTTTAGCGCCAATTGCAAATAAATTTTCATTCAACTTAGTTGAATAATACTCACGCGCTATGTCTTTAGTTGGAATCCAGCTACTGACAAAATAAAGTTGTAGTAAGCCCACCCAACCATCTTTACTGTTAACCGATAAATCTTTGTCAGCCATGTGACTAAAACTAACTTTTTTAAACTTATCAGCCTCTGTGTAATATACGCCCCCTGTAAATTTAGGCATCAACATAGAGCCCTGATTTGATTGATTATCGTGCACAATTTGATAATAAACAGTTGGGTTTAAAGAAGTAGTACCGCCATTTCTAACATCAAAATTAACGTCTATCGCATAATTACCGCGTTTAAATATATAGACTTTATCAACGCTTACACCATTACTTAGTGCATTTAAACGTACTTCTAACTGTGCTTGACCATCAGTCATTGTGTAACTGGTACTTGTGGTTGTATAAACTGTTTTGTGAGAAGGCATGTTATCGCCCACAAAGCCGCTTTGTGCCACATAAGTCATGGGGTTGGCAGCGTCATTTAATAATACATAACTTCGCTTTTTATCATCGTCAGCACGATGTTTTTTTAAAGTCAATTTACGTAAATCACCACCTGCCGTATCAATTTCAGCACTGTATAAATCGGTTTCAACCTTAATACGTTCAGCTTTAGCTAACGCATAAGCACCGTTAATAGAAGCGTTTGCAGCTTGTTGAGTCGCTGGCTGACCTGCTGCGGCTGGCAAGCCTGTTGCCGCTTGAGATGCTACAGCTGGCGGCGTATGTTGACGCTGCCAAGCATCCCAAAGCATGAGTGTTGAAAAAGAAAAAATGACAAATAAAATTAAACGACGGGTATCCATTAGACTTTCTAGCTTATTATTTAAATGTAATTAGGGAATTGGGTCATGTCCACCAGCGTGCCATGGATGACATTTGGACAAACGCAAGAGGGTTAAATATATACCTTTAACGCTACCAAAGCGCTTTAAAGCATCTATCGCATACTGTGAACAAGTTGGATTAAAACGACACTGCTGACCAAAATATGGACTTAAGGTTATTTGGTAAGCACGTACCAGTAAGATAAAAAATCGAGACATGTGTTTAAGTGCGGCTTTGCGGTAGTTTTTGCAAGAGCGTTTTAGCTAGATAATTAAACTCTTTTTTAATCTCTAAAAATTGTTGATGAGCGTAAATTTTTTGCACTCTAATAACAAGGTCAACTTTTATAAGGCTTTGTTCTATAGGTTCAAACTGGCAACGCTGCACGTACAATAACTCGCGCAAAACGCGTTTCATGTAATTTCTATCAACTGCGCGCTTTGCTACTTTTTTAGCAACAGCCAAACCTACGCGTGTTTTAACCCTTTTACTGTCAAATAACTCTATATTCTGCTGTATGACTGACGGGTTTAGTGTCAAAAACTCGCTCACATTTAAGTTTTCGGCAGTTTTGTTTGGGTTGCAAATATTTTCACGTTTGCTTTGATCTTGATGCCTGCTAAAGTCTTCAAACTTTCTAAGATCTTCATATTTATAGTGAAAAACCAAATATTTGCCTGCAATCCGTTTACGGAAATTAAAAACGGATGAAAAGTCATCCGTTTTAATGAGCTTAGTTTGGTTTGAAACTGACAACTTCAACAAAACAAACTGTGTAGTACTATGTAAACGTGTTGCTTAGTTCTTTTAAATTAAAGGCCTAAACGAGCACGGCCTTTAGAGCGGCGTGCTGCAATAACTGCTCGGCCGCCTTTTGTTTTCATACGAACTAAAAAACCATGCGTGCGAGCGCGGCGAACTTTAGATGGTTGGTAGGTACGTTTCATTTATTTCTCCAAGGTTATTCAATATTTTAGCAACACAACATTTAGCATTAGCTATTTAGCTTGAATTGCTAATTATTACAACTACGTGTGTTTAAAAGACAACTCGTGATTAGACCTTACAAGTACCTGTTATGTCAATTGATTTTATTTAATCACTAATAACAAAGCTTGTGGATAACTTTGCATGAAGAGGCTAAAATGATCAAATTAGATTGTAATATTTACCTGTGTGACTATCTACAATACTAACTATAGTAATAAAAATAAAAGTAACATAATAGTTAAGCTGTTTTCATATTTTCCTAATCAATTCAATAATTTAAGACAATCTTTAATCTATGGAAAATTTCTGGCATATTTGCTTAGAACATCTCAAGACTGAGCTTTCTGCGCAGCAATTTAACACTTGGATTAAACCATTACAGTTTGAGTTAAAAAATAATACTTTATGCTTAACCGCACCTAATAAATTTGTTTTGCAATGGGTAAAAGAACGTTTCTTACCGCGTATCGAAGGTATTGCTAAAGATTTATTTAGCGATAAAGCTAAAATTGAGTTAACGCTCGCTAAACTGTCATCTGAACCAATCAATAACCCACAAAAAATAATGTCTGATAATTTAACGGGTGACTCGCTGGCTTATCAAGCAGAAACTGTTCAATTTAGGGGTAAAAGAATAGGTGATTTGCTCGAATCTAATGAGCAACGCTCATCGCCATTAAAAAATAAATCTAACTTAAATAACTCAAAAATTAGCAAAATTGAGCCTATCGCATCTGGTTTAAATAGTAGTTTTAATTTTGATAACTTTGTCACAGGCCGAGCTAATCAGCTTGCACGGGCTGCAGCTATTCAAGTAGCAGAAAACCCTGGTACAGCTTATAACCCGTTGTTTATATATGGTGGAGTTGGTTTAGGTAAGACACATTTGTTACAAGCTATTGGCAACCATTTAAAAGAACAAAATCCTGACGCAAAAATACGCTATTTACATGCTGAGCGTTATGTTTCTGATGTTGTAAAAGCCTATGAAAACAAAGCGTTTGATGAATTTAAGCGCCAATATCATTCACTTGATTTACTACT
>JANNBX010000068.1:0-10192 GCA_031385945.1 Methylophilaceae bacterium
CCGCTAACTGAACGATAGTATCGCGCGTAATGCCTTCTAATGCAGATGTTAAATCTGGCGTATACAGCTTGCCATTACGTACAATAAAGATATTTTCGCCAGAGCCTTCAGCCACAAAGCCATCAACGTCTAGTAATAGCGCTTCATCGTATCCATCTTGCGCGGCTTCTTGGTGCGCTAGGATAGAGTTCATATAGTTGCCATTGGCTTTGGCCTTACACATGGTGATATTCACATGGTGACGTGAGAAAGAACTGGTTTTAACGCGAATGCCGTTATCCAGTGCCTCTTGGCCCATATACGCGCCCCATTTCCAAGCCGCAACGATTACATGCGTTGAAAGTGTTTTAGCTGAAATACCCATCGCCTCAGCACCGTAAAAACACATTGGGCGCATGTAAGCTGATTCCAAATTATTTTCGCGCACGGCTGCTTTTTGCGCTTCCATCATTTCTTCTTTGGTGAATGGCATTTTCATTTGTAAAATATGCGCACTTCTAAACAAGCGGTCGGTATGCTCTTTTAAACGAAAAATGGCCGTGCCTTTATCAGTTTTGTAAGCGCGAACACCTTCAAATACGCCCATGCCGTAATGCAATGTGTGAGTTAAAACGTGTGTGGTCGCGTCGCGCCAGTTGACCATTTTACCGTCGTACCAAATAACGCCGTCGCGGTCTGCCATTGAGGTTGGTATTGCCATGAAAAAATCTCTTTAAATTTAGGGTTGATTTAACAAAAACATTATTGTAAACGAGTGTGCAGCATTATTCGATAGTTGACCGCATATTACTTAGACTAAAGTAGATGACTGCTGTAGCTATGACCAATAGTTGTCACAATTTGTCACACTTATTTTTACATTTGGCATGTTAAAATGATTTTTTGTTCGGATGTGCTTTGTATGCTCGCTGCATCACGCTTACATGCAACTAAATTTTTGTGTTTGATGATGGTTTGTGTCAGCTTATTTGCTTGCAAACCAGCGGCAGAAAAATCTGCTGTCAGCACACCAAAAACCTTTGCGACTGATATTACTGGTGCAGATTTCGCACAAACCTTAAGTCTTGTCGACCACACGGGCAAAGCCGTCACGCTGAATGATTTTAAAAGTAAAGTTGTTGTGCTGTTTTTTGGTTACACACATTGCCCTGACGTTTGCCCCACCACAATGAGTGACTTAAATGTGGCGCTAAAAAAAATGGGTCATCAGTCAAATAGGGTGCAAGTACTATTTGTAACGCTAGATCCACTGCGTGATACGCAAGAAGTGCTTGCGAAATATGTGCCATCGTTTAATGAAAGTTTTATTGGTTTGCGTGGCGATGAGCAGCAAACAGCCGAAACGGCGAAAAACTTTAAGATTTTTTATAGCCAGCAAGCCGATGCTGGTAAAAGTGGTTATGTGATTGACCACAGTGCTGGCTTGTATGCGTTTGATCAGCTGGGTAAGATTAGACTTTATATTGGCTATGGGCAAAAGCCAGATCATATTGCACATGACTTAGTGACGTTGTTGCAGGATTAAATTAAAAGCTTTTTGTCTGAACTTCAAGCTTCTCAGCCTTGTCTTCATTTATAATTTAGGTTTTCGCATGCAGCGTTTAATGACGCGAAGTGCAACACGTTTAAGTATGTAAAACATACTATTTTTTGATTTAATTATTATTTAATTTTTAGAGGTTGTCACATGGCGGTTGCGCATGCTGGGCATGGTGCTCAGGACACGGCTTTAGAGCCACAAAAATATAATTACGATATTGTTCGTAAATTTACGGTGATGTGTCTTATTTGGGGTGCGCTCGGTATGTTTGCGGGCGTGTATATCGCTTCTGAAATGGCTTACCCATTTCTAAATTTTGATATTCCCTACATTACTTTCGGGCGTTTGCGTCCAGTTCATACTGGATTAGTTATATTTGGTTTTGGTGGTTCAGCACTTTTTGCCACTTCCTACTACGTGGTTCAGCGCACCTGCCAAACACGCTTATTTAGTGATGGTCTTGCTAGCTTTACTTTTTACGGTTGGCAGGCAGTTATCGTCATTATGGCGCTTGGTAATATTTTAGGTTACAGCCAAGGCCGCGAATATGCAGAGATGGAATGGCCAGGCGATTTGTTAATGCTAGTCGTTTGGATTGCTTATGCCACTGTGTTTATTGGTACTTTGATGAATCGCAAGCAGCCACATATTTATGTTGCAAACTGGTTTTACTTAGCTTTTATTTTGGCTACAGCCATGTTGCATTTATTTAATAACCTATCAATACCCGTTAGCTTATTCGGTATGAAGTCGTATAGTTTGTTTGCTGGTGTACAAGATGCAATGACACAGTGGTGGTATGGTCACAACGCAGTAGGTTTCTTTTTAACCGCAGCATTTTTAGGCATGATGTACTACTTTGTGCCCAAGCAGGCTAATCGCCCTGTTTATTCATATCGTTTATCAATAATCCACTTTTGGGCGATTATTTTCCTCTACATGTGGGCAGGTTCTCATCATTTACATTGGACAGCGATTCCAGACTGGACTTCAACGTTAGCAGCTACATTCTCTATTATGTTATTGCTGCCAAGTTGGGGCGGTATGATTAACGGCATTATGACGCTATCAGGTGCGTGGGATAAGCTTCGTACTGATCCAATATTGCGCTTTTTAATTGTAGCATTATCATTCTATGGTATGAGCACATTTGAAGGTCCAATGATGTCGCTTAAAGAAGTGAATGCGCTTTCGCACTACACAGACTGGACAATTGGTCATGTGCACTCAGGTGCGCTAGGTTGGGTAGCGATGATTACGTTTGGTAGTTTGTACCATTTGATACCGCGTTTGTGGAACACACCTATGCACTCAATGAAGTTGATTGATTTACACTTTTGGTTGGCAACAATTGGCGTATTACTCTATATCACTGCTATGTGGATCTCAGGGATTGTAGCTGGTTTGATGTGGAGTGCTTTTGATGACTACGGTAACTTGCGATACGCATTCGTTGAGGCAGTGCAGGCATCACATTATCCATAT
This sequence comes from Methylophilaceae bacterium, assembly GCA_031385945.1. Taxonomy (GTDB): domain Bacteria; phylum Pseudomonadota; class Gammaproteobacteria; order Burkholderiales; family Methylophilaceae; genus JANNBX01. The sequence goes on from JANNBX010000068.1 coordinate 3,026, forward strand.
ATTATGCGTGCAATGGGTGGTGGTCTATTTTTAAGCGGCATGGTGATTATGTGCTACAACGTATTTAAAACGGTTCGCAAAGGCTCTATCATTTTAGAGGGCAACGAAAGAACCGATGTACCAGTAGGTGCAACTTTTAAAGAATTAGAAGCGGCGGCAAAGTAACATGAAACACGATAATATTGAACGTAATCTTGGTTTGCTAGTAGTGTTGTCAATGCTAGCAATGTCAGCTGGTGGCATGGTTGAGATTGTGCCTTTATTCTTTATCAAAGAAACAGTCGAAAAAGTGGAGGGTGTGCGCCCTTACACGCCACTTGAAGTGCGTGGTCGTGATATTTACATACGTGAAGGTTGTTATTTATGTCATTCACAAATGATTCGTCCTTTCCGCGATGAGGCGCTGCGTTATGGCCACTACTCATTAGCGGCAGAATCTAAATATGATCACCCGTTTCAGTGGGGTTCAAAACGTACAGGTCCTGATTTAGCGCGTGTGGGTGGCAAATATTCTAACGACTGGCAAACGCAGCATTTAACTGCACCACGTTCGCTCGTGCCGCAATCTGTCATGCCAAACTATCCATGGCTGAAGGCAACTACACTGGATTACTCAGACATTCAAGCTCGTATGTCTGCCTTGCGTAAAGCGGGTGTTCCGTATAGTACTAGCCCAGCTGAGTTTGACAGTAATATTAAAGAGTTTGGTGCAGACGTCGCGAAAAGCTTGCATATTCCAGATGCTGAAAAGAATTTAATCGCCCAGTCACAATTAGGCAATTATGATACTAATCCTGACAAGCTTAGCGAGATGGATGCACTTGTAGCTTATTTGCAAATGTTAGGCACATTGGTTGATTTCAAAAAATATGATGACGACAACTTTGTGAAGTATCGCTAGACCATGATGGACTTTCTTATGTGGTTTACCAAGTTTGAAAATACTAAACCAGTATCACTGGTGATATTTTTTACCATGTTCTGTGTAATATTGTTTTATGTATTTGGCAATAAACAACGTGGTGCAGAGCTTGAAACTTATAAAAACATACCTTTGTTGGATGAAAACTTAGAAGGTAAAGACTAAACGTAGCCTCAATTAAGAAGTCTTTAATTAAAGAGTATTTTGGATTAAAACATGTCAGATTTAAACACAACACCTAAAACCAATGCTAAACCTGCACCTAAAACTACAGGTCATGAGTGGGATGGTATACAAGAGCTTGATAATCCACTGCCACGCTGGTGGATTTGGGCTTTTTACGCAACAACTGTATTTACCATTGTTTATTGGTTGTTTTACCCTGCGTGGCCAATCGGTGGCAGTTTTACTAAAGGTGTAGCAGGTTTTAACAATGTGACTTACACCGCTAAAACGGTCGAAGGTAAGTTGGTTGAAAAAACCACGCACTGGAATATGCGCTCACAATTTATGCACGATACCAACCAATGGCAAGCTGAACAAAAGCCTTGGTTTAACAAAGTATCTCAATTACCACCCGCAGAAGTTGCTAAAAACGCCGAGTTAATGCAATTTGTTAACTCCGCTGGTAAAACATTATTTTCTGAAAACTGTGCGGCATGCCACCAACAAGGCGCACAAGGCAAAGTAGGTTTTGCGCCCAACTTGACTGATGATCATTGGCAGTATGGTGGAGCGTATAGCAATATTGAGACAACCCTAAATATTGGACGCCAAGGTTATATGCCAGCGTTCAAAGAAATTTTGACTGAACAAGAAATTACAGCTTTAGCCAGTTATGTTTTAAGTTTATCTAACGAGTCACATGATGAAAAATTAGTGGCTGAAGGCAATGCAATATTTCATGCGGACAAAGCTGGTTGTTACATCTGTCATGGTGATAACGCGAAAGGTCGCATTGAGTTAGGGTCTGCTAACCTAGTTGATAAAATTTGGCTGTGGGTAGATATTCCTAATGATAAATCTAAAGAGCAAAAAATTAGCCATGTTAAAGAAGTTCTTTATGCAGGCTTAAATCGTGGTGTTATGCCTGCATGGCAAGAGCGTTTAACGCCTGAGCAAATTAAGCTACTCACCGTATATGTGCACGACACACTAGGTGGCGGCAAATAGCGTACGTGTTAGCTTGAGCGTACGTTATTAATCATGCCAAGTAACACAAAATCACACCCTGTTATTGCTATTCATCACGCGGCCACAGTTACACGGTCTGTAAAAGGCCATTTTAGAAACTTCAAGACGGCTATTTTAATATTAGCCTACACCGTTTATTTCGGCTTGCCTTGGCTACCATGGACAAGAGGCGACGAAAAATCTCAAGCTATTCTGTTTGATATTGCACAGCGTAAGTTTCACTTATTTAACCTCACTGTTTTTCCTGAAGATATTTTCTGGTTTGCGGTCGTTCTAGTATTGGCGGCTGCAATCTTGTTTTTCGCGACAGGGCTAATTGGCCGAGCCTGGTGTGGTTACTTTTGCTTTCAAACCTTATGGACAGATGCGTTTATTTGGATAGAACACTGGGTGCAAGGTGAGCGTAATGCACGATTACGCTTAAAGAAGCAGGCTTGGAACACTGAAAAGATTATTAAAATTAGTTTAAGTCATTCTTTGATGCTCATTTTATCTGGCATGACTGCATTAACCTTTGTTTCTTACTTCGTTTACGCACCACATCTTACAAGCATTTTTTTTACGCTTAACGCATCTAATGCGGTTTACACTACGTTTGCACTACTCACTTTGACCACCTACACTGCAGGTGGAATTTTACGTGAACAAGTATGTACACTTTTTTGTCCGTATGCTCGCTTTCAAGGGGTAATGTACGAACACGATACGTTAGCGGTAGCGTATGACAGCAAGCGTGGTGAAGGTTTAAAAGGCCGGATCATACCTATTGCAGCATTAAAAGTGAAAGCTGCGCGTAACGAGGCGGGTTATGGCGACTGTATAGACTGTGGCTATTGCGTACAAGTGTGCCCAACAGGTATTGATATTCGTAATGGCTTACAGTATCAGTGTATTTCTTGTGGTTTATGCATCGACGCCTGTAATACAGTGATGGATAGTATGAATTATCCGCGCGGCTTAATACGTTATGATTCTGAGCGTAACTTAGCGCAACCAATACCCGCCAAGCCAAAACTAGTGTGGAAAAATCTCAAAACAATTGGTTATGGCATTGCAATTATTATTGCACTAACGCTACTCACGATGAATATGTTGAGACGCGAATTAACTGAAGTGAGCATTGAGCAAGTGCGTCAGCCGCTTTTTACTATATTGTCTGACGGTAGTTTCAGAAACCGCTATCAACTATATATTGTGAATAAAACTGAAAAAACTGTGACTTATCAGATAGCACTCAAAGGTATTCCGCAGAGCGCACTTGATTTAGGTAGTATTCCAGCGATTAAAATTGAGGGCGGAGAAGATTTGCGCATCAACTTTAAAGTAAATTTACCTGCTGAATTAGCGCGTAAAACCAAACGGTTTACACTGGTGATTTCACCCAAGACTAGTGACGGTCAGCCAGCATTAAATGCCATCGAAGCTAATGTCAACTTTAATAGTAAACAACCAACATGATGCCAATACTGACAATTACTGAAACTTTATTCGGCGGTTTAATTTTTGCCTGGGTTTTGTTTTATCTTGCGCGTAAAAGTAGGCTATCAGTATTTTGGGCTAGTATCGTAAGTGGTGCATTTCCTTTTATTGCTTATCTCGTATATGCCAACCAGCATTGGGCAGGTGGTGATGTATTAGCGATCCATCTGGCCGTATTAATGGCTAATGCAGGCTTATTGATGGTATTTGCTAAGCCACAAAAAGAAAAAATGCACTTGTTTCCTAAGCTGATTATTGCATTCTTTTTTGGTTTAGCCGTACTGAATGCATCGTTACTGAGCATTGCTAGCAAAGGCTTGCCAGACAGCGTTGCTAAATTTTTATTACCTAACGTCAATGACGATGAACCTGTACATACGGGTTTTCCGGGTACAGTCCAGCATGATAAAAATAAAAGCTATCAGCCACACTTGGCACGAATTAACGCACAGCAAGCGCTGGGCTGGCACGTTGAGTGGTTAGATAAGAAAAAGTTGGCCGTTGGTGTGCCACAAACTATCGCGATACAGTTGCTAGACGCAAATAATCAACCGATACAATATGCAAAAGTGCGCATGGAGCTATTGCGGTTTGCTAATCAAGCCGATGACCAAGCACTTAGCATGCAAGCTATAGGCACTGGTCAATATCAAGCTGAGTTATTGCTTAAGCAGCCTGGTCGTTGGCAAATTACGATTACTGCTGAGCGTGAAAAAGACTTTTTTCAAACCAGTAAAATGCTATTCACTGAATAAATTTTTCCATGCAAATTGGACAAGATGCATGTTATCACTGCGGTTTACCTAACAGCAAAACACTTAAATTTAGCGCCTCTGTATTAAACGAAGTGCGTGAGTTTTGCTGCTTAGGCTGCCAATGCGTTGCAGAAACGATAGTGCAAAATGGCTTGGAAGCCTACTATACGCAGCGTACCGAGTTGCCCAAAACAGCTGAGTCGTTAATCCCAGAACAATTAACACAGCTTGATTTATATGATGAGATAAACCTGCAAGCGACTTTTGTTTCGAATCCAAGTGTTGATCTCAAAGAAACCATACTGATTTTAGAGGGCATCAGTTGTGCGGCGTGTAGTTGGCTCAACGAGCGCCATTTAAAACAGCTTGCTGGCATTAAAAACGTACAACTTAACTACACCAATCACCGCGTTAAAATTAGCTGGCTTGAGGCTGAAATCAAGCTATCGCACATTTTGTATGAAATCAAAAAGCTAGGTTACACGGCCCACCCGTACTCAGTTAAAACAGCCGACAATCTGCGCCAGCAGCAACGCAAAACTGATTTAATACGTTTAAGTGTTGCAGGCTTGAGTGCTGCGCAGGTGATGATGATAGCCATTGCTTTATACGCGGGTGCTAATCAGGGTTTAACGGCTGAAATGGCAACACTATTACGCTGGATTAGCTTGGTTCTGAGTATTCCGGCTGTGTTTTATGCCGCCATGCCGTTTTACCGCGCTGCATTTAGTGGTATTAAAAATCTAAAATTTGGTATGGATGTACCAATCAGCTTAGGCGTTTTGACTGGCTTTTTTGGCAGTGCATGGATTGTGCTGAGAGCAGAAGATGCTGCAGTATATTTTGATACCATCACCATGCTGATATTCTTTTTATTAGCTACCCGCTACTTTGAAAAAATAGTAAGAGAAAAATCAATCGAAGGTGCTGAAAATTTGATGCGTTTAACGCCACTTATGGCATACCGCAATAACAGTGATGATATTGCACCGCGGCTTATACCTATCAGCCAGCTCAATATTGGTGATTTAGTCTTAGTTAAACCAGGTGAGGCGATTCCTGTAGATGGTGTAGTGGTAGCGGGTGCTAGCAGTGTGGATGAGTCGCTACTCACAGGCGAAAGCCGTGCGTTAGCGAAAGTACCGCAAGACCGTGTATTGGCAGGCAGTGTGAATTATGAGCACCCGCTTACTATACAAGTTAGCCAAACTGGCGATGCAACCGTGCTAGCAAGTATTTCGCGCTTGCTAGAGCGTGCATTAAATGAAAAACCTGCTGCCACGCAGTTTGCCGATAAAGTAGCAGGTTATTTTACCTACGGCTTACTAATCTTTGTGTTGTCGGTTGGGCTTGCTTGGTGGTTTATAAACCCAGTAAAGGTATTTGAAATTGTATTAACTGTATTAGTGGTCAGTTGCCCATGTGCATTGTCACTCGCGGCTCCTGCTGCATTTGCAGCGGCGGGCGCCAGTCTGGTAAAGCGTGGCGTATTGATTACGCGTGGTCACGCGTTGGAAACACTAGCCAATATTCAACATTTTGTATTTGATAAAACAGGCACGCTAACTTATGGTAAACCTGTTTTGAGTGTTATTAAACCATTGACTAAGTTAGACGCTGAGGCTTGTTTAAACATAGCTGCAAGTTTAGAGGCTGGCTCAGAACACCCAATCGCTAGAGCATTTGTGCAAAAAAATAGGGCTTTGCAATCAGTCACTAATCGTCAAAATGTTACAGGGCAGGGTATTAGTGGTGAGATTGATAGCGTGTTGTACTTTTTAGGTAACGCGCAACATCACGCGCACATTACGCAAGTGTTGGTGTCAGATTCAACAAATACAACTATTTGGTTGAGTAATCAAACAGAATTGTTATGTGTGTTTACGCTACAAGATAGCGAAAAGCCAAATGCCCAAGCTTTAGTGACGCAGATTAAAAATAAGGGTATCGACGTTTCACTTTGGAGTGGTGATCACCAAAATATTGTTAAAGATTTCGCCAATAGACTAGGCATTCAAGATTGGCAAGCTGAATGCTCACCAACAAAAAAGTTAGCGTTATTAAAAGCTGTGCAAACTAGTAAAAGTGTATGCATGGTGGGTGACGGCATTAACGATGCGCCTGTGCTAAGCGCAGCCAATTTAGCCATTGCCATGGGTAGCGGCACTGATATGGCGCGCGTATCGGCAGATATTGTGCTACTAAATGAGAACATAGCAGAAATCAATCACGCACTGCAAACCGCAAAACTCACTCAAGTGATTATTAAACAAAATTTTATTTGGGCCATAGGCTATAACTTAGTAGCGCTACCATTTGCCGCACTTGGTTTTTTATCGCCCTGGATGGCGGCAATTGGCATGTCCGTCAGTAGTTTAATTGTGGTGTTAAATGCGTTAAGACTTAATAATTAGTTACATATTTCGTCTCAACTGTGATTACGAGTTAAACGAAAAATCCAGTTCTTTGAGCCTTAATCTAGCTGTGTGATTGACCAAAGCTAACCATCTAAAAACGGTGCAATTGAGGTGAAAGTTTCTTTAAATCTTTTTCTGCTTGTTTATAGTGATTATCTAATTTCTCCACAATCGCCCAAAACTTGGCTGAGTGATTCATCTCTTTTAAATGTGCCAGCTCATGGCAAATCACATAATTAATAACACTTGGCGGCGCTTGAATTAAGCGCCAATTGAGCCGCACTTCACCGCGTGAGTTGCAGCTGCCCCAGCGCGATTTTGCGTTAGATAATGTGAGTGGTGGAGTTGTTACGCCTAGTTTTGCACTGAATATTTCAAGTCGGCGTGAGAAATCAGTCAG
>JANNBX010000113.1:0-10877 GCA_031385945.1 Methylophilaceae bacterium
GCCTGAAGATTTAACCCACCATGCCTGTTTAGGCTTCACGTTGTGGCGTAGCCAAAGTGGCTGGCGGCAGTTTTTAGCTAAATCTAGCACGCTGCCTATCACACGTTTTGAATCAAATGACGTTGACGCACTGCACATTGCTGCACTTAAAGGCATTGGTTTATTACTGGTTGCTCGCAATATAGTTGCCGCCGATATTAAAGCAGGGCGGCTCATTGAAATTTTGCAAGATCATTTGCCCACTAGCATGCCTATTCATGTTGTTTACCCAAAAACACAGCAAAAAATACCTAAATTAAATACCTTTGTAGAATTTTTATTGGCACATTTTCGTGCGCATAATCCGTTATTTAGCACGTAATTTACCGCTTAATTGTTGCTTAAACGCCCTATTCAACAAGCCATTCAAGGTGTTATCAGACGATATGCAGCTTAAAAATAATCTACTCGATCCATTATTAAGCGATCATTTTCATATAATCAGAGCCAATCGCTTTAATGGCGTCTGCTATGATTTCAACTGTTTCTAAGCGCATAAAACTTTTACGCCAAACAATAGCAATTCGCCTAGTTGGCGCCGGGCTTGTAAATGGAATCACTTTAATCAGCGGGTTGTTATAACGCGCTGCCGTGGCCGAGCAGGGCAACACAGTAATACCCAAATTCGATGCCACCATATTACGGATAGTTTCTAAAGAGTTACCTTGCAGTACCTCACCTTTGCGCGATAACTCAGGGCAGGCAAGTGTCACTTGGTTACTAAAACAGTGGCCGTTATTGAGTAACAGCACTTTTTCATCTGATAACTCTTCTGGTTTAATGTGTTTACGCGCCGCCCAGTGATGCTGGCTCGGCACCACCACATCAAACTCTTCGTCGTATAAAGCGCGATACTGTAAGCTAGGCACATCAAACGGCAATGCAATAATCGCCACATCAATCACACCGTTTCTCAGTTGCGCTTCCAGGTTGGCCGTTAAATTTTCTTCAACCTCTAACGGCATATCAGGTGCAGTTTTTCGTAATATCGGAATAATCTCTGGTAGTAAGTAAGGCCCTACTGAGTGAATCATGCCAAGTTTGAGCGCACCTTTTAATTGATTTTTACCTAACTCGGCTAATTGCTTGATTTTTGCCGCCTCTTCTAATGTGCGCGACGCTTGCTCAATAATTTTAGCGCCTATTTCTGTGGGTGTTACTTCACTGCGGTTACGCTCAAAAATCGTTATATTAAGCTCTTGCTCTAGCTTTTTAATACCTAGGCTGAGTGCCGGTTGTGTCACAAAACACTTTTCGGCGGCGCGCCTAAAGTTACGTTCTTGGGCTACGGCCATTACAAATTTAAGCTCTATGAGTGTCATAATGATTTAATTCTTTTTGTATAGTATATAAAGTATGTGAAAGTCGTTTGGTCTACTATTGATAAGTTTTACTTATCAATAGTATCAGAAATTACAATTTTACAAATAGTACTACGCACATTACATTAGCAACATGTCTTATTAGTGAGAGGAAAAAAGCATGAATCGTTATATTGAAAAAACTTATCCAACACTGATGGAACATTTGATAGAGCAGTTGGTAGTGCATTTAGCCGAGTACGCAGCAGCTAAATAAGCACCAGCTACTCAAAACAACAACGACTAAACTAAGGTTTTTAAAGGAGAAGTATATGACAACTGAATCAAAATGCCCATTTGCGGCTGGTGCTTCCAAAAATGCAGTGGCGAGTGCGCGAACCAATGCAGACTGGTGGCCTAATCAACTCAATGTTAAATTACTGAATCAACATTGCCCGTTATCAAACCCAATGGCTGAAGATTTTAACTATGCCGAAGCCTTTAAAAGTCTAGATTTACATGCTGTTATCGCAGATTTGCACGCCTTAATGACTGATTCGCAAGATTGGTGGCCAGCCGATTATGGTCATTATGGGCCATTTTTTATTCGTATGTCGTGGCACGCTGCTGGTACTTATCGTATTGCCGATGGCCGCGGTGGCGCAGGTGGCGGTACACAGCGTTTTGCTCCATTAAACAGCTGGCCAGATAACGGCAATTTAGATAAAGCGCGCCGTTTGCTTTGGCCAATTAAACAAAAATATGGCAATAAACTTTCTTGGGCAGATTTAGTAGTGCTTACAGGTAATGTTGCACTCGACTCTATGGGCTTAAAAACCTTTGGTTTTGCTGGCGGCCGTGCAGACGTTTGGGAGCCTGAAGAAATTTACTGGGGTCCTGAAAAAACTTGGTTAGGAGACGAACGCTACACTGGCGACCGCGAGCTTGAACAACCATTAGCCGCCGTACAAATGGGGTTGATTTATGTTAACCCACAAGGGCCAAATGGTAATCCTGACCCACTTTTAGCCGCACGAGATATTCGCGAGACTTTTTCACGCATGGCGATGAATGACTATGAAACGGTAGCGCTTTGCGCTGGCGGACATACGTTTGGTAAATCGCACGGTGCAGCATCAGAGGATTATAAAGGCCCAGAACCAGAAGCAGCGGACATTGCCGAGCAAGGTTTTGGCTGGACAAGCAGCTTTGGCAGCGGCAAAGGTGTGCACACTATTACCAGCGGCTTAGAGGGCGCTTGGACTGCCACACCAATCACTTGGGATAACAGCTACTTTGATACTTTATTTGGTTTTGAGTGGGAATTAACAAAAAGCCCAGCTGGCGCGCACCAATGGACACCTAAAAATGGTGCTGGCGCCGGTACCGTGCCTGACGCACATGACCCATCAAAACGCCATGCACCCATGATGGCAACAACAGATATTGCGTTACGTGCAGACCCAGCTTATGAACAAATTTCTAAGCATTTTCAGCAAAATCCACAAGAATTTGCTGACGCTTTTGCCAGAGCTTGGTATAAATTAACGCACCGCGATATGGGCCCAGTTTCACGCTATTTAGGTCCATTGGTACCGCAAGAAGAGTTGATTTGGCAAGACCCTGTACCCGCTGTTGATCATACTTTAATCAACGCAGCAGATATTGCCGCATTAAAAGTCAGTATTCTTAATTCAGGCTTATCTATTGCACAATTAGTGAAAACAGCATGGGCTTCAGCTTCGACTTTCCGTGGTTCTGATAAACGAGGCGGTGCTAATGGCGCACGTATTCGCTTAGCCCCACAAAAAGATTGGGAGGTGAATCAACCTGCTGAGTTAGCCAAAGTATTGCAACAATTAGAAGCCGTGCAAAAAGACTTTAATAATGCGCAGAAAGATGGCAAAAAAGTTTCATTGGCCGATTTAATTGTATTGGGTGGTTGTGCAGCGGTTGAAGCCGCCGCTAGAAAAGCAGGGCATACTATTACTGTGCCTTTCTCAGCAGGCCGAACAGACGCTACACAAACGCAAACAGACGCCGAATCTTTTGCAGTGCTTGAGCCAAGTGCAGATGGATTCCGTAACTATTTCCGTAAAGGCAATGAGTCAGTAGCCGCAGAGATGTTGGTTGATAGAGCTAATTTATTAACACTTACTGCACCAGAAATGACTGTTTTAATTGGTGGTTTACGTGCGCTGAATGCAAACTTTGATGGTTCTAAACACGGTGTTTTTACAAAAAATGCTGAAACATTAACCAATGATTTCTTTGTCAATTTACTAGATATGAGCACCAAGTGGAACCGCACTAGCGATGCCGCTGGCGTGCTTGAAGGCCGCGACAGAGCAAGTAATGCCATTAAATGGACAGGTACTATTGCTGATTTAGTGTTTGGTTCAAACTCGCAATTACGTGCAGTAGCAGAAGTTTATGCAACGAATGATGCACAACCTAAATTTGTGCGTGATTTTGTAGCAGCATGGAACAAAGTAATGAATCTTGACCGTTTTGATCTTCAATAAAAAGTGATGTAGCACCCTTTTGTTTGGTGGCAGTTTTTAAATGACTGCCACCAAACAATACGTATTAAAGAAGCCCGTGCAAACGGGCTTTTTTTATAGCCGCAATCTTGTTATTTTCGCGCTTACTGAGCGCGACTGATTTCGCTGTGCTCGTAAAGGTCATCAATTTGTCATATTAAAATCATCAAGCTGACATTTTTGGAATCTAAAATTTGTTTTTTCTAGTGATTATCAATATTTTGAGTCATTAAAAAAACATATTTTATTGACTCAAAAGCAGGGCAAACGAGAGCAGCACATGAGTACAACACATGATAGCAGCGTACAAGTAGCTAGTAATCCACCATTGGTAATATGGCGTTTATTAGATGGCAAACCTGGGCATGAAAATCAGTCACTCGGTTTGGTGAATGCGATTAAACGTAAAACCAATTGCGAGAGTTATGATATTTCAGTAAATGGTAACCTAGAAGCGCTCATGCATTATTTGAGCGCTATGTGGCCGTTTGGCCGTGGCTTACCTTATCCAGATTTAATTATTGGCGCGGGTCATGGCACGCATATCCACCTACTTGCCGCTAAAAAAGCCTATGGTGGCCACTCAATTGTGCTGATGCAACCTAGCTTACCTGTTGCATGGTTTGATTTATGCGTGATTCCTGAACATGACGCATACCATGGTGATGGTCATTATATTGAAACTCGTGGCGTTTTAAATACGCTCAATAACACAGGTGTTCACCATGCTGATAAAGCGCTGATTATGATTGGTGGGCCATCGCGTCATTACGAGTGGGATACAAAAAATATCATCACACAAATTGACCAGCTTTTAATACAAAATCCAGCCATTACTTTTACGCTAACCACGTCACGCAGAACACCACCTGCATTTTTAGCAGAAATAGCGCAATTTAAACATCAACATTTGATTATTGTACCGTTTGACCAAACCCCACCTAACTGGGTTAAAGCGCAATTAGCCGATGTCGCTTTTGCGTGGATTACCGAGGACTCAGTTTCGATGATTTATGAATCATTAACCGCCCATGTGGCCGTTGGTACGCTAAACCTAAAAACCAAACATGAGAATCGCGTAACTAAAGGTGTTAATCAACTGGTCAATAATCGATTTGTTGTGCGTTTTGATGCGCAATCCCACTACAAAAGCCTGTTACGCGCTGTGCCAGGCTTTATGGAGGCTGAGCGCTGTGCAACGCTAATACTAAACGCGCAAATACACAAACCTATATTTAGCCCAGCGCAACCCACTCATCGCCCAGCCAACGTACGCCAAGCCGCCTTAACGACTCATAGTGGTAACCGCTTAATAACCAATGGATGAAGTTTTAAGTAAGCCTTTAACGATTGTTCAAGTATTACCAGCGCTACAATCTGGTGGCGTTGAGCGTGGTACGCTTGAAGTAGGCAAATATCTAGTGCAGCAAGGTCATCGCTCGATTGTCATTTCAGCTGGTGGGCGCTTAGTGACACAATTATTGGCTGAAGGTAGCGAGCATATCAACTGGCCTATTGGCCAAAAAACACTGTTCACTTTGCGTTTAATTCCACGCTTAATCCGCTTTTTTCAGCAACAACAAGTCGATATTGTGCATGTTCGGTCACGTTTCCCAGCTTGGATTTGCTACTTTGCACTAAAAATAATGCCAGCCGCTAAAAGGCCTCAGTTAATCACCACTTTTCATGGTGCGTATTCCGTGAGTGCTTACAGCGCTATTATGGCTAAGGGCGAGCAAGTGATTGTGGTTTCAAACATGATTAAAGATTATGTGCAAAAACATTACCCCATCAACCCCGAAAAACTCCATCTGAATTATCGGGGAGTAGACGATAAAACCTTTGCGTATCACTATAAGCCACCTAAAGAGTGGCTTGAAAAATGGTATGCTGATTTTCCTGAAACACGTGATAAACAGATTATTTTACTGCCAGGTAGAGTGAGTCGCTGGAAAGGCCAATCAGACTTTATTGAGCTGTTAGCGCAACTAAAAAATCAAGAATCCGCCATGCATGGCTTGTTTCACGGCCTAATTGTTGGTGAAACCAAGCCAGACAAAATCAGTTTTTTAAACGAATTAAAGCAAAATGCAACAAAATTAGGTGTTAATGACTGCCTAACTTTTATTGATCACCGCGCTGACCTAAAAGAGCTCATGGCTATATCGAGTGTAGTGCTATCGTTATCGCACGAACCAGAAGCCTTTGGCAGAACCACCCTAGAAGCGTTAAGCCTTGGTACGCCCGTAGTTGGCTACGCGCACGGCGGTGTTGGCGAACAGCTTGCGTTAATATTACCAGACGGTTGTGTCACGCCAAATAACATCAACCAAGCCGCCAGACGCACATTAAAGTGGCTAAAAACGCCACCTGTCGTTCCAAATACCAACATATTCTCTTTGCAAAAAATGCTAAATACCACGTTAAACATTTATAAAAATACGGTTTTTAACAAGGTGATATTAAGCAAACGATGAGAATTTGTTTCGTTTTAGCGAGCACAGGTAACGGTGGGCTTGAAAAACATGTGCGCGAGCTCTCTAACGAGCTATCAAATTTAGGTCATTATGTGAGTGTCGTTGCACCTAAGATTTTTTTAGCCACACTTGCAGCACAGGTTGAAAAAAGACCAATCAACGTGAATCGTAGCCGCTTTAACCCTTTGTTATTAGTCTCAGTACTCATGCAATTAAGGGCGGTTAAGCCAGATATTATTCATGCTCAAGCCAACAAGGCCGCTACATTGGTTGGGATTTTACGCTTCTTTTTAACTTGTCCAACCGTTGCGACCTTACACAATATTAAAACTAATATTGAGCCATATTTAAAGTTTAATCACATTATTTGCGTAAGCAATCAGTTAGCCAATTTATTTAAGCACCTAACTAATGACTTTAAAAACCACCCAATCACGGTTATTTATAATGGTATTGAGCCACCTGTTTTACATCAGCTAGATTTAAAAAGTAAGTTTTCACTACCTAAAAACTATCCCGTTATTTGTGCAGTAGGGCGCTTGGTTGAGGCAAAAGGTTTTGATGTGCTGTTAGACGCTATTGATGGTTTACCAGTAAGCTTAATGATTGTTGGCGATGGCCCAGAGCGTAAAAAATTAGAGGCAAAAATCAAGATACTTGACCCAATAACCAGTTGCAAATGTCTGGGCTACCAAGCTGATAGCTTAAATTTAATGCACTCAGCAGATGCCGTCATTATTTCATCTCGACGTGAAGGTTTTTCATACGTTTTAAATGAAGCATTACTCGCAGGGGCCAAAGTACTAGCCACTGATGTACCTGTCGCTAACGAAGTTTTACCACTACAACTTATTGTACCCACTCAAAATCCACAAGCCTTGCGTGAAAAATTAGTTTATTTACTTAATAATATCAACGAATGGAATACCCTAATGAAACCTGCGCAAAGCTTTGCCAATCAGCACATGACTTTAGCTAACATGGCACAAAATACCGTGACAGTTTATGAGCAATTACTCAACACACAGTCGCCAAATAAAACTAGTTAATATTAGCAATTAGAACAATCACTTAATAGCTTTATAAACGATGAAAAAACCAAATATTTTAATCATTAAGCATGGCGCTTTGGGTGACATTATTCAGGCAGATGGCGTACTAAAAGATATTCGCGCGCATCATTTAAACGCGCATATCACACTCATCACAACGCCTGCTTTTCAAACGCTAATGCAGCGCTGCCCACATATTGATCAGGTGATGGTCGATACCCGCGCACCATTTTGGAATTTCAAGCAGCTTATACAACTTAGGCAACAAATAAAGCAAGGTCACTTCAGTATTATTTATGATTTCCAAAACTCTAATCGTACTAAAATTTATCGAAAATTTTTATTACCCCAACAACACTGGGTACACCGTGCAGACAATGAAAAAAAGCCAGTGTCAGGCCTAAAAGGCTTGGTTGATTGTTTGCAAAAAAATGACATTGCAACCAAAAATAGTTTTGTACCGAACGTTAGCTGGATGACAGACGACGTTTCAATATTATTAAATCAGCATAAAGTTGTATCGCCGTTTATTGCACTAATACCAGGCTGCTCAGCTAAACATCCTGAAAAACGCTGGCCCTATTACGCTAAATTAGCGACTCAACTCATTAATAACGGCTATTGTGTTGTAAGCTTATTAGGCCCAGACGAACGTGATTTAGCAGGCATTTTGCCAGGACATGTTTTGCAATCATTAAGTTGGTTTGAGCTAGCAGGTGTGCTCAATATTGCGCACTATGTAATCGGTAATGATACTGGGCCTAGCCATATAGCGTCTTGTTTAAATAAATCTGGCTTGGCAATTTTTGGCCCAAGCACTTCTGCGGCGCGGTCTGAAATTGGTCGCGGGTTATTTAAAACCTGTGTGGTTAACAACTTACACGATTTATCTGTTGACGCATTACTAGAAAAAATAACGCCAAATCTGGCTAAAATTTAATGATATTTAAGATAAGCTCAGTGTGTGCTTTTGCTTGGTTTTAAATAATCTTTAGCTAGATTTTAACTAAACGGATTAAATATTAGCTTTGTACTGACCGCTCGAGTACTTTAGTGATATCGCAATAACCCAGCCCACGCCCAACCAAACAAACGCTGCCACCCAATTATTTAAGACGCTAATGCCGCCTATCAATGGCCAAAAGCAAACACTCAATACCACAAACGCTAGCGCGCTCACATACCACGCTCTTGCCTTGATTAAAGGCTGCAAAGCCGCGTGATAAATGTTTAAAATCAGGTAGGTAAAAAGTATCAGTCCAACTACGCCAGTTTCAGCACCAATTTGTAAGTATAAATTATGCGGATGTGTGCAACTCATGCCCTTGCCCGCTAATAGGCCCAGCTGCTCACAAACTGTTTTATATGTATGAAAACCGCTACCAAATACAAAGTTTTGTTGCCAAGCTTGCCAAGCTGCACTAAAAACTTTGCCATAATCAGAATCTGTGAAGTTTTGCAGTTTAAACAGCAAACTATAAATACTACGGTTAGCCATTTCTGGTGCTAAAAAAATCGTTAATAATAACAACGCAACTGATAATAAAATACTCACCGCAATGATGACTCTCAGTTTTGCGTATTCAAACCATAAACCAACCACTATCACTAGTGCGCCACTTAAACACAACAACAAGGCCATGCGCTCGCCCGTGATAAAAAGCGTCATTAAACCTAAACTCAACGCAATCATCGTGAATAAAACCCATCTAAATGGTGCACTCAAACGAGCAAATAGTAAACCAGCAAACAACGCAATAAATAATACCCGTAACAACATAATGCCCGGAATCGGCTTTGTGAAAGGTCCAGTTAACCTCTCTGCGCTCACTTTTAGGTGCCCAAATAAATCTTTATCAAAAAAATATTGCCACCAAGTATCAAACACAATAAATGTAATAACCGCTATTAAAACTATTAAAAACTGTCGTTGCTGTTGCGTATTATTGAGTAGCCAAAAAGCAATGGCTGCCGCAAATAATGGCCAGCGTATAAAAAATAAACTGTAAATAAAGCTATTTAAAGGCTGAACACTTAGCGTCGCGTTAACCGTTAATAAATAAACCCAAAATAGTAAACTTGCTTTAAACCAAGGCTGCTGCAACCAAGCCCAGTCTCGCTCAACAGAAGATTTTAGTATGAATATCAAACCGATAATTAGTACCGTAAAGTCAGCAACTGCTCGCGATGAAAATAATAATAACGGGAGAATCCAAGGTAATATTTGGCTGAATCTAACAAGGCTGGTGGTCGCGATAATGGTAGAGGGAAATGCTTTGGTTTGAAATAACACCAGTAACTTCCTTTAATAATCTTTAATTATTGAGATGACTTATTTAAGACAACTATGTAATAAACGCGTGACGTAATGATGACATTTTTTATTAAGCTGCGCGCGCGAGCTGAAAGTATCAGCCAAGTGTAAAAACTAGATTTGAAAGCTCAGCATATAGGTTGTATGTAAACTCTGGAATAGCTTTTTAAAGATTTTTTTATTTTCTAACATTTAAGTTGTGAACCATCATCTCAAAGTGTGCATACGGCACTACGCAGACACTCACTCCTCGATTAGCTTGTTGAATAAATAATTTATTAAGCTAACCTTTTCCAAACTTTAAATAAATACTTGGCAGCAAAACAAGATTAAGTAAAGTCGATGTAAATAATCCACTCACCACCACCACTGCCAAAGGATATTCGATTTCATAGCCCGATATAGGGCCTTTTAATATGATTGGCATTAAAGCAAGTGACGTGGCTAGCGCAGTCATTAGGATAGGCACAAGACGCTCTTTTGAGCCCTTTTTAATTAGCTCTAGGCCATGCTTGTAGCCTTCATTAATCATCAAATATCGGTAATGGCTAATCAACAGAATTCCGTTTCTGGCGGCTATGCCCAATACGGCAATAAAGCCCACCATAGAACCTAGTGAAATAATACCGCCTGATAAAAATACGCCAATTACACCGCCCAAAAGCGCAAATGGCAGTGAGGCCAAAAATATCAAAGTGTACTGATACGATTTAAAATCCACATAGACAATCAAGACTATCGCTAAAATCATCAACACTGTTAGGCTAAGTAATTTTTGGGTGGCCGCTTTTTGTGCGGTATGTTCACCTAAAAATTGTGGGTAATAGCCGGTAGGGAAAGCTATAGCAGACACTTTGGTTTCTACCTCAGTTGCCACTGAGCCTAAATCACGATTTTTAGCATTCGCAACAATATCAATACGTCTTGATACCGCTTCGCGCTTAATTTCGTTGGGCATGCCTACAAAGTAAACATCTGCCACATCTTTAATTCTAAGTTGTGGGCCAAAAACTGAGTCTATTGGCAGTTGTTGAATGGCATATAAATCTAATTTAGTTTCAGCACTTCCAATCACCACTACATCCACTTTTTGCTGTGCCTCATACACCTCGCCTACTTTTGTGCCTTTCAGCACTGTACTCGTCACCTTG
>JANNBX010000201.1:0-17124 GCA_031385945.1 Methylophilaceae bacterium
CAAAAATACCATGACCGATCTAAGATAACTGTCGATTGTGTTGGATGCTCTATTTCTTGAGCGCACCTCAGATAAAGAAAAAACTGTCGGTTCAAACATCGGCAAAGTATCACGACCAAGCAAAATCGGAAGTCGCTCACCTGACGAAGTTACAATCGTTTTAACCCGATAATTTTGACTCATTGTTTACATTTTTATAAGGTATACTTTAATGCTTTATAATACCAAACTAAAAACAATGTGTAAACAAAGAAAAACCGCATTAATTAATGAAGCTAATGGGGTTTGTTTACTATTTTAAACTAGGTAGACCTCAGAAAGGAATGTCATCTTCAAAATCATCAAAATTGCTGCTCGCTGGTTTAGCAGTTGCGCTGGCAGCTGGCCTTGCGGCTGGTTTTGCTGAGCTACCTTCGTAACCGCGGTCTTGATTCATGTCGTCATTGCCGCCGCCGTCATAGCTAGAGCCGCCACTTTGGCCGCCAGATGTACCTAGCATTTGCATTTGATCGGCTACAACTTCGGTAGTGTAGCGATCTTGGCCTTCTTTAGTTTGCCATTTGCGCGTTTGTAGGCGGCCTTCTACATAGACTGGGCGGCCTTTTTTAAGGTATTCGCCAGCAATTTCAGCTAAGCGGCGGTACATCACAATATTGTGCCACTCAGTTTTTTCTTGTTTTTGCCCTTGCTTGTCTTTCCAGCTATCGGTGGTGGCGATTGAGAAGTTAGCCACCGCCTCACCGTTTGGCATGTAACGAATCTCTGGGTCTTTACCCAAATTACCCACTAAAATTACTTTATTTACACTTGCCATTATTTACTCCCTATTAGGTCTGTGACTGCTGTTTCGTTCCACGGCTGTTTTGCGTCAAGTTTTAAAATCGCTAATTGCTCATCGGCAATCACTACGGCTTCACGCACGCCTGGTATTTTGGCTAAATCGTGCATGAGTTTTTCAGCTGATTTTACCGTTAATTGCTCAGTATGATACATTTTTGTTTTCACTTGTGGCGGTGTTTGCATGGTGAATGCCAATATTAACCATAGCAACATTAACACCGCGCAAAACATAAACACCACAGAAAAACTATAGTGATGCGCCAAGTAACCACCCACTAAACCGCCAACCGCAACCCCCAGCGACTGCGAGGTGTTATAAACGCCCATGGCTGTGCCTTTAGCGGCAGCTGGGGCCAGTTTTGAGATAAGCGAGGGAAGAGATGCCTCTAAAATATTAAACGCCACAAAGTAAGTGAATAATGCAAACACTACACCCCAAAAGCTGCCAATAAATTGACTTAATGCGAGCTGCGCTACAAACATCAGCGCCACTGCGCCAATAAATACGGGCTTCAATAGGCCGCGCTTTTCGCCAACAATAATCGCCGGAATCATCAATGCAAATGAGCCTACTAAAATAGGTAAATACACTTGCCAATGTTGATTCACGCCCAAGTTACTGGTTTTTTGAATCGCAAATGGCACCACAATAAACATGGCCATTTGCGCGGCATGTAGGGCAAATATGCCGTAATTTAAGCGTAATAGTTGGCGATTTTTTAGCACATCTTTGAGCTTGGTGGGCGCGGCGCTGGCGTCTGAGTGGTAATGGCTTAAAAGCGGGTTTGGCACTACAAAGCGTACCACTAATACGGCTAAAACTGCCAAGATAGCAGTCAACCAGAAGATACCTGCAATGCCTGCTACATGCGCAATCGTTGGGCCTAACACCAGCGAAATTGCGAATGTTACGCCAATGGTGGCACCAATCATCGCCATGGCTTTGGTGCGCTGTTCTTCACGAGTTAAATCGGCCACTAGCGCTGTTACAGCGGCTGAAACTGCACCTGCGCCTTGTATTGCGCGACCAACAATGACCATCGTAATGTCTGTGGCCATCGCCGCAAAAATGCTACCAATTATTAGCATAACCAAGCCGATATAAATGATTTTTTTGCGGCCAAATTTATCAGACGCCATGCCAAAAGGTAGTTGAAAAAGTGCTTGTGTGAGCCCATAAGCGCCTAACGCCATGCCGACCATCAGCGCACTCTGTCCGCCCTCATATTGTGCGGCGTAAATAGCAAAAATCGGCAAAATCAAAAACATACCGAGCATACGCAAGCCGTAAATTGAGGCTAAGCTAATGCTAGATTTGAGCTCTAGCGCGGTCATGCCATTTTGGGGAGTTTTTACTTGCGAAACTGGAGCGGCAGTAGTTAAAATTTCTTGCATTAAAGTTGGTCAATAGCGCCTAAATTGAGTATATTAGCAGGTTGCCATTTTTACTTAAAGCGTGTTATGGAATTTATCAGTATTCGTGGGGCTAGAACACATAACCTCAAAAACATTTCGCTTGATTTACCGCGAAATAAACTCGTTGTCATCACCGGCCTTTCAGGCTCAGGTAAATCAAGCTTAGCGTTTGACACGCTTTATGCAGAAGGCCAGCGGCGTTATGTAGAGTCACTCTCAGCCTATGCGCGGCAGTTTTTAGCGCGTATGGATAAACCCGACGTTGACTTAATTGAGGGCTTATCGCCCGCTATCGCCATTGAGCAAAAATCCACCTCACACAACCCGCGCTCAACCGTTGGCACAGTGACTGAAATTCACGATTATTTACGCTTACTTTATGCGCGCGCTGGCGACCCAGAATGCCCTGATCACAACATCAAATTAGAAGCGCAAACCGTTAGCCAAATGGTGGATAGCGTATTGAAGTTGCCTGACGACACCAAGCTAATGATTTTAGCGCCTGTCGTTTCAAACCGTAAAGGCGAGCAGCACGATTTATTTGAAAGCTTAAAAGCGCAAGGTTTTGTAAGGTTACGCGTAGATGGCAAAATTTACGAAGTGGACAGCTTGCCAACGCTTGCCAAAACCACCAAACACAGTGTTGACGTGGTGATTGATCGCTTAAAAGTAAAAGATGACATGAAGCAGCGCTTGGCTGAAAGCTTTGAAACGGCGCTACGCTTAGCCGATGGTAAAGCAATTGCTGTAGAAATGGATACCGAGCAAGAGCATCTTTTTTCAGCGAAATTTTCATGCCCCGCTTGTGACTATTCACTAGCTGAATTAGAGCCGCGTTTATTCTCATTTAATAGCCCGCTAGGCGCATGCCCTAAGTGCGATGGCTTGGGTAATGTCACGTTTTTTGACCCAAAACGCGTAGTGGCTTTTCCTTATTTATCGCTCGCAAGTGGCGCAATTAAAGGTTGGGACAAGCGTAACCAGTTTTACTTTCAAATGCTTTCAAGCTTGGCTGCACATTTCAATTTTGACCTTGAAACGCCATTTGAAAAACTCACAGAAGACGCACAAAATATATTACTCAATGGTTCTGGCAAAGAGCTCATTGCGTTTAAATATTTAAATGAGCGTGGTGCGTTTTTCACAAAGTCGCACACATTTGAAGGTATTTTAAACAATTTGCAACGCCGTTATCGCGAGAGTGACTCTGCCGCGGTGCGTGACGAGCTTTCAAAATACATCAATAGTGCGCCCTGCCCTGATTGCGCTGGTACGCGTTTGCGCCGTGAAGCAAGACATGTAAAAGTGGGCAATAAAAACATTCATCAAGTATGTGAAGCGCCGTTAAAGCAAGCGCTCACTTTCTTTGAAGCGCTTGAATTAACAGGTGCTAAGCTAGCGATTGCTGACAAAATTGTTAAAGAGATTCAAAACCGCCTTAAGTTTTTAACCAATGTTGGTTTAGAGTATTTATCACTGTCACGCTCAGCCGAAACGCTATCAGGTGGCGAAGCGCAACGTATTCGCTTGGCTTCGCAAATTGGCAGCGGCCTAACCGGCGTGATGTACGTGCTGGATGAGCCGTCAATCGGCTTGCATCAGCGTGATAACGACCGGTTACTAGCAACGTTGAAACGCCTGCGTGATATTGGCAATAGTGTGATTGTGGTTGAGCATGACCAAGATGCGATTATGCAAGCCGATTACGTGGTGGATATTGGCCCAGGCGCTGGTGAACATGGCGGCCAAATTGTGGCTGAAGGCACACCGCTAGAGGTACAAAATAATCCAAACTCGCTAACAGGCCAATATTTAAGCGGCAAAAAGCAAATTAACTACAATAAAGCACGTACCAAAGTTGACCCGCACCGCTTGCTCAAACTGCGCAACACTACAGGTAATAATTTAAAAGATGTATCAGTCGACATTCCTGTAGGTTTGCTTACTTGCGTGACAGGCGTTTCGGGCAGTGGTAAATCAACGCTGATTAACGACACGTTATACCGCGCAGTTTCACAACATTTATATGGCTCAAACACTGAACCAGCCGCGTTTGGTGAGATAGACGGCTTAGCATTTTTCGACAAAGTCGTGGATGTAGACCAAAGTCCAATTGGCCGCACACCTAGAAGTAACCCTGCCACTTACACTGGATTATTCACGCCGATTCGTGATTTATTTGCAGGCGTGCCAGAAAGCCGCGCACGTGGCTATGGGCCAGGCCGTTACTCATTTAACGTAAAAGGTGGCCGCTGCGAAGCTTGCCAGGGCGATGGTGTGATTCGTGTTGAAATGCACTTTTTGCCAGACGTGTATGTGCCGTGCGATGTGTGCAAAGGCCAACGCTATAATCGCGAAACGCTAGAAATTCAATTTAAAGGTAAAAATATCCGCGAAGTGCTGGAAATGACCGTTGAACAAGCACGGCAATTTTTTGAAGCGGTACCCGTGGTTGCGCGTAAATTGCAAACGTTGCTCGATGTAGGCTTAGGCTATATTACGCTTGGTCAAAGCGCCACAACGCTCAGCGGTGGCGAGGCGCAGCGCGTGAAATTAGCGCTTGAGTTGAGCAAGCGCGATACAGGCCGCACGCTCTACATATTAGATGAGCCAACCACAGGCCTACATTTTGCTGACATTCAATTATTGCTTGATGTGATTCACCGCCTACGTGATGCGGGCAACACGATGGTGATTATTGAGCATAATTTAGATGTGATTAAAACCGCTGACTGGCTGATTGATATGGGCCCTGAAGGCGGCGATGGTGGCGGTACAGTAGTAGCAGTTGGCACGCCTGAGCAAGTGGCTGCAAATGAAGCGAGCTTTACAGGACAATATCTAAAAGCACTATTAAAATAGCGCTAACTGAATGTTGCCGATCTATATTGTTGATGTTCTGCATCATTTTTTGATATATGATTTACTAATACACCAAGGAAATCGTATGACGAATATCACTAAAAATAGTTTGATTATCATTAGCTTAGTGTCTAGTTTAAGCGCCTGTTCAACCATGAAAAGCGCGTACCACTCAGCTTTTGGCTCAGGTGAAAAAGCAGCTGAAGTCACTTCAAGTGAATCGAGCGGATTTTCTACCAGCAAAAATGTTGGAAAAATGCCTGAATCTGCCTGCCAAATTGACTATAAACAAGCTTATTTAGATTGTGTAGAAAAAACTAAAGGCAAAGACCAAACGCTCAACGACAGGCTATTGAACCAATGTATCAAAGATAAAGGCTTCGGCAGTTACGATGCGAATTGCAAATCAGTGGTTAAATAGTTTATAACACGACCAATTTGTAGCGACTGTTTGACTTCAGTCGTGCAAATACTGACCAAAAACTCTTAATCCTCAACGCAAAAAATAGATAAAAATATCAAAGTAACAATGAAAATTCCAAAAAAATACGAAGGCATTTTGTTTGCTTTTGTCATGTCACTGATGATGGCGTTGCTGATGTCTGGCGTTTTAACGATAGTATTCACAGGGATAAGCGCACACTTTTTTGCGCATTGGATGAATGGCTTTATTCATGCTTGGCCAATTGCGTTCCCTGCTATTTTTATTATTGCGCCAGTTGTCAGAAAAATCGTCGCGGCTTTAATCGCTCAGTAAACTCTAGCTTAATAGTGCGAGCTCTTAAACCCGCAAAGCTCAAAGAATGCTGAGCGTACTTATCTTAACTCAAGCTAGATTCGGCCTGCTTCTCTGCATGATAACTTGACCGCACCATCGGCCCACAAGCGGCGTGGGTAAAGCCCATCGCTAGTGCCTCTTGTTCAAACTGAGCGAACCGTTCAGGCGTTACAAAGCGTTTTACGGCTAGGTGATGTTCACTTGGCTGTAAATATTGGCCAAGGGTTAGCATAGTGACGTTGTGCGCTCGTAAATCGCGCATCACAGTTAAAATCTCTTCATCTGTTTCGCCTAAACCGAGCATTAAACCTGATTTTGTTGGCACATTCGGGTGCAGTGCTTTAAAGGCTTTTAATAGCGCGAGTGAGTTTTGGTAATCTGCCCCTGGGCGCGCTTCTTTATAAAGTCTTGGCACAGTTTCCAAGTTGTGATTCATCACATTAGGTGGCGCTAAATTCAGCGTTTCTATGGCACGGTCTAAACGGCCACGAAAATCTGGCACTAAAATTTCAATATGAATTTTTGGCGAATGCTGGCGAACGGAGGTAATGCAATCGACAAAATGTTGTGCGCCGCCATCTTTCAAATCATCGCGGTCCACTGAGGTAATCACCACATAATTTAGGCGTAGTTGCGCAATCGTTTTGGCTAAGTTCTCAGGCTCATTCACATCAGGTGGCAAAGGCTTGCCATGCGCGACGTCGCAAAATGGGCAGCGGCGCGTGCAAATGTCACCCAGCACCATAAAAGTAGCGGTACCACCGCTAAAACATTCACCGATATTTGGGCAGCTGGCTTCTTCACACACAGTGTGTAAATTATTTTCGCGCAGAATTTTTTTAATCTCTTGAAAGCGCGGGCTATCTGGCACTTTCATGCGAATCCATTCAGGCTTACGCGCGACTGGAGCTGGGATAATTTTAATAGGGATACGTGCAACTTTTTCAGCAGCAGTTTGCTTGACGCCTGCGACTTTTGGCGCGAAATTATTGGGTGATGATTCTGTTTGATTCATATTCGTTTAGTCTTTTTTCAAGCGCTGCTAGCAGATTCAAAGCAATTTGTTGTTGGCTTGTTTTAATACCAAAATCAGCTAGCTGCGACACTTTTAAACCCGCATAACCACAAGGATCAATTGCCACAAACGGCGTTAAATCCATATCGATATTTAAGCTTAAGCCATGATAACAACAGCCATTTTTGAGCCGCAAGCCTAGCGCGCCAATTTTATGGCGTTCATTTTCAATATCTACATACACACCTGGTGCGTCTGGCAGGGCGTAAGCAATTACTTGCTCTTCAGCCAACACGGCCAACATAGTTTGCTCTAATATCGTGACCCATTGTCGCACATTGATATGGCGACGCTGTAAATCAAGCAACGGGTAAATTACAATTTGACCTAGCCCATGATAAGTCGTTTTACCACCACGGTCGGTCAGTACAAACGGAATGTCGTCACGTGTCGGCTGCTTTAACTCGCGCCTATTTAAACCATGCGTATAAACAGGTGAGTGCTCAGTCACCCATATTTCGTCAGGCGTTTCTGCTGTGCGACTTTTGCTAAATTGCTGCATAGCAGCATAAGTTACCGCGTAGTCAGTCAACCCCAAATGCTTAATAACAGGCTGCTTAATAACGATTTAAAGCACCACCTTAACGTACTCATGCGCCGTTAAGCTCATGTAAATTGCATCTAGCTGCGGCTTATTAGTGACATAAACGGTAGCAGTAATGCTGATATATTTACCGCCAGAGCTAGCGCGCATTTCAATATTATTTGGCTTAAAGTCAGGCAGATGTTGTTGAATCACTTCAACCATTTTTGCGGTGAAGTCATCGCGTGTTTCACCCATTATTTTGATGGGAAAATCACACGGAAACTCTATCAGCGAGTCTTGCTCTGCTGGTTTTTGCGGGGTTAAAAGTGGCTCAGTCATTTGTTTACTCGAAGTTTAATTTAATGCTATCCCAAGCGCGGCCAAATAAATTACTTAATGGCACGTCTTTTGCGGCAACTAAATTACGCTCATCCACCACCATGCCATCTAAAGTGAATGTAACACTACCAATTTTTTGGCCTTTTTTTAGTGGCGCAAGTAATGGTTTTTGCGTTTGCATAGTGGCTACCACGCGGCTGTAAGCACCTTTTGGAATGGTAATAAACATGGGGGCAGCTACTGTGGCAATAATTTCGTTTTCAGCGCCTTTCCAAACTTTTAAGGTTTTAATGGCTTGTGCTTGTTTATACACTAAATGCGAATCAAAAAACTGAAAACCAAAGTTGAGTAATTTTTGGCTTTCAATGGCGCGTGCTGCTTCACTTTTTGTACCTAATACCACTGAAATAAAACGCGTTTCACCACGCTTGCCAGAGGCGATTAAGCAATAACCTGCGCTCTCTGTGTGGCCTGTTTTCATGCCGTCAACTGTTGGGTCTAAAAATAACAAACGGTTACGGTTAGGCTGAGTAATGCTGTTGTAACGGTATTCTTTTTGCGCGTAATATTTTTTGTATTCGGCTGGATAATCACGAATAAGCGCGGCGGCTAATAAAGATAAATCAAGCGCTGTTGTAGTGTGGTTTACGTCAGGCAAGCCAGTAGCATTCATAAAATTGGTTTTTTTCATACCCAATTTAACAGCTTGTTGATTCATAAGCTTTGCAAAATTCTCTTCATCGCCGGCAATTGCCTCTGCCAAAGCAATAGATGCGTCATTGCCTGATTGCGTAATCATGCCGTTCAATAGTTCATCTACCGTCACGGGCACATCTTGCTCAATAAACATCTTTGAGCCTTCTACTTTATAGGCTTTATCAGACACATTCACTTGGTCGGTCAGTTTAATGCTACCTTTTTTAAGCGCTTGAAAGCTCAAATAAGCGGTCATCACTTTAGTAAGCGACGCTGGCTCTACAGCACTATCGCCATTGAGTTGGGCGACTACTTTACCGCTATTAAAGTCGCGCAACATGTAGGCTTTAGCGTCTAGCGTTGGTGGCGAAACAGTGACAGCAGCCTGCGCTGACAAACTAGTTAAAGATAACAAGACAAGGGTTTTGATAAAGTGTTTAAACATGTGATTTCTATTAGATAAGTATATTTTTTAAAGTTATGGCTGCGTAACAGTGATGGGTAAATTACCCGTAATTGGTTTTAACGTTGGTGCCGCAGTAAGCGCATCTTGCTTACTGGCAAAAGGCCCTAACCACACACGATATGTGCCTGCATTATACCAAGTTTGCATGGTCACATTTAGATCAAGATTTTGCTGCGTAATTTTTTGGCTGAGTTTATCTGCATTTTCACGACTTTTAAATGCACCTGCTTGCAAGTAAATACCAGGTTTTGGCGTCAAACTAGCTTGCTGTGTGTTATTTACAGCGCTGTTTTCACTAGCGGCTGGCACTTGCGTTGCACCTAATACAGTAGAAGCTTGCAAGGTCACAGGCATTTTTAACATCGCACTTGCACTGGTATCTATTGCTTCTACTTCTACAAAACCACTACCCTTGGCAACTAAACCCAGCTTATAAGCTGCCGCATAAGACAGATCAATTAAGCGATCATGCAAAAATGGGCCTCTATCGTTAATACGTACAATGACTGATTTTCCGTTAGCTGGGTTGGTAACAGTTGCATAACTGGTGAGTGGCAAAATGGTATGTGCAGCGGTCATTGCGTACATGTCGTACACCTCGCCACTGGCAGTTTTTTGGCCGTGATAACGTCGACCATACCAAGATGCAGTGCCGCTGGCTTTATAGGGTTTATATTCGGTCATGGGCGTATATGACTGGCCAAGTGCTTTGTAAGGCTTATTGGCGCGAGCAAGCGGCACTTCGGCTTTAGGTATTGCATTTGGTATTGCGTCTATATTGGGCGTATTTTCGCCAGGACCATCGTCTTTATAATAGCCACCGTTATTGCCTGCTTTAGGTGCGCCACCGCCTGTTTTATTTTGACTCATGTCGCGTGCTGACGGCTTGGTAACGTTGGGCGCTTGCTCAGGCTCTGACTGCATTGGGCTACTACTACAACCCGTTAGCGTTAAAATGCTGAGTAAAACAAGCAATTGTTGACGTGTAATATTGAGTGAAATCATAGTGTTGCAACCAGTTTTTTGTGTGTTTGAATACTCATCAATATACCAAAACCGAGCATTAAAGTGGCGAGCGATGTACCGCCGTAGCTAATCAATGGCAATGGCACACCCACTACTGGTAATATGCCGCTAACCATGCCGATATTGACGAAAATATATGTAAAAAATGTGAGTGTGATACTGCCTGCGAGCAGTCTCGCAAAGGTACTTTGAGCGTTTGCAGCAATCATCAAGCCACGCGCGATAATCATAGTGAACAATATTAAGAGCAAAATATTACCCATAAAACCAAATTCTTCAGCAAATACCGCAAAGATAAAATCAGTGGTGCGTTCAGGTAAAAAGTCTAATTGTGCTTGCGTGCCATTGAGCCAGCCTTTACCTGTTAAGCCGCCCGAACCCAGCGCAATACCTGCTTGTATGGTGTGGTAACCTGAACCTAGTGGGTCTTGTTGCGGATCAAATAAAATCTCAATACGTCTACGTTGATAATCATGCAGCATTGTCCACATTACGGGTGCAGCAGCGGCAAAACCAACGGCTAAACCCACAATTAAACGCCAATTTAAGCCAGCTAGAAATAGTACATAAAAGCCTGATGCCGTAATCATTAAACCTGTACCAAGATCTGGCTGCTTTAAAATAAAACCGACCGGTATCAATAGAAAAAATGTCGCAACAGCGTAATCGGTCCATTGCAAGCTGGCTTCACGCCTTGCAAAATACCAGGCTAGCATCATCGGTAAAGCAAGCTTCATTAACTCAGATGGCTGAATACGCGCCACCCCAATGTGCAGCCAGCGGCGAGCACCATGGCTGATTTCACCAAAAAAGAATACGCCCATCAGCAACACAACACCTAATGCATATAAGGGTAGTGCTACGCGCTCTAAATGGTGCGGCGGAATGTTAGCAAACACCCACATGAGCGTGAGCGCAACGCCAATATTGGTAAGCTGGCCAATCACACGCTCAACGCTTTGATCAGATGCGCTAAACAATATGAGCAAACCAACTAGCAACGTAATCAACAATAATCCTAGCAAAACGCTATCAATGTGCTGTGTAAGTCGTTTAAACCAGACGTTAATCATGCTCTATTGCGTCCTCTGGATTAGTTATAGCAGGGTTGATATTAGTAGGGCTAAGCGCTGGATTAGCGCTCACAGCATTATTATTTAATGGCTTAGTGACTTGTTTAGTGGCAACAGGCTTAGTTATAGCAGGTTTGCCTGTCGTCGGTTTACTTATGCCCGCTTCGGTCATCATCGGTTTACTGATAGGCTTAGCTAAGGTTTGTGAAGGTGCTGGTGCTGGTGCTGGTGCTGTTGCAGTTAAAATATCAGTTGATTGATTGGTAGCCGCTCGCCCATTGGCCTGATTAGCAGGTGTGGCACTATGGTTGGCAACTGTTGCGGCATCTTTGGTCATTTCTTCAACAGGCATTTTTCCTAGTAAATAATAATCCATTACTTTACGTGCAATTGGCCCAGCCGCTGAGCCGCCGTGACCACCATTTTCAACAATAACAGCTAGCGCAATGGTCGGCACTTCAGCAGGTGCAAACGCCACAAACAATGCGTGGTCACGATGACGCTCATCAATTAAGCTCGCATTATATTTTTCATTCTGCTTCATGCTAATCACTTGTGCTGTGCCTGTTTTTGCAGCAATTGAATAGCCAGCACCCGCGCCTACGCTGGCTGCTGTACCGCCTGGCAGAGTCACATCAATCATACCTGCTTTAATCAACTCCATATTTTGCGGCGCAATTGGAATTTGATCAACCCGCTCTAATTGTTTAGGCACAATCGCACCAGTGCTACTGTTTTGCACACTAGCAACCAAATGCGGCTTAACGGCAATCCCATCGTTGGCTAAAATTGCTGTGGCTTGCGCAAGTTGCAACGGTGTCACCAGCGTATAGCCTTGGCCAATACCCACATTCACTGTTTCACCCGGAAACCAAATTTGCTTATAGCGCCGCATTTTCCACTCAGGCGTTGGCAGTAAACCACCGTTTTCACCGGCTATATCTAGCCCTGTTTTTTGCCCAAAACCAAAGTGACGCACAAACGTAGTGAGCTTTTCAATACCCAACTCAATGGCTAGCCCATAAAAAAACGTATCGCAAGAAACCGCAACCGCTTTACGCATATCAACCATGCCGTGCCCGCCTGCTTTCCAATCGCGAAAACGATGACTATGGCCTGACAGCGTGAAAAACCCAGGGTCACTGATGGCAAATGGTGGATGGCGCTTACCGTTTTCAAGCCCTGCCAGTGCTACAAACGGCTTGAATGTTGAGCCTGGCGGATAAACACCTTTTAACGGGCGGTTAATTAAAGGCTTATCGAGTGACTCATTTAACAAAGCCCAATTTTCAGTATCAATACCGCCAACAAACAAATTAGGGTCATAAGCGGGCTGGCTCACAAACGCTAACACTTCGCCATTTTTTGGGTTAATCGCCACCAGCGCACCACGCCTATCACCAAAGGCTTTTTCGGCAATTAACTGCATTTTGCTGTCAATACTCAAGCGTAGATTGTTGCCAGGCACGGGTGGCGTGCTTGATAACACGCGCACTGCATGGCCGTCAGCATCAATTTCTACGCGCTGAAAGCCTGTTTTACCGTGCAAATCACGCTCGTAAAACTGCTCAACGCCACCTTTACCAATATGGTCTGAGCCTTTGTAATTAGAGCTGTCGCCCGTCTCTTCAAGGGCCAATAAATCTTTATCGTTAATACGACCAATATAGCCTAAAAAATGTGCGCCTGATTTACCTTGCGGGTAGTGTCTGAATAATCTTGATTTAATTTCAACGCCCGGAAAGCGGAAGTGATTCACGGCAAATCGTGCGGCCTCAGCCTCACTCAAATGTGTACGAATAGGCACGCTTTCAAAACTGTGTGTGGATTCTCGAAGCTTTTTAAAGCGTTTACGATCAATTGCGCTAATTTCTACAATTTGAGCAATATCATTGATGGTTGACTCTAAGTGATCAATCTTAGAGGGTGTGATTTCTAGCGTATATACAAAAAAGTTATGTGCTAAAACCACGCCGTTTCTATCTAAAATTAAGCCACGATTAGGCACAATCGGCACGAGTGAGATACGGTTGTTTTCAGCTAAGGTTTGAAAGTGCTCATACTTACTGATTTGCAAATAGAAAAATCGTGTAAACAATAAACCAAAACAAACAATCACTAGTAGCGCGGCTACACCTAATCTGAGCCTGAAAAAGTGTTTTTCATCGCGATAATTTCTAAGCTCTGAACGTGACGATGGAAATGATCCTGAAAATTTAGCCATGCACGCTTAGACCTTGCGCGACTGCAAATGCAGACCAAAGCGGCTAAAACTAACCAGCAACCACACGACCAAACCCGTTAAGCAAGCTGTCCAGTAGATAAGCCCTGGGTTTTCGCCACCGCTGAAAATCTTAAGTACAAATAATAAACTGCGCTCAATCACAAGTAATATGAGCACATACGCAGCCTGCTGCCATACATTAAACAACGTTAATCGGCGATGATAACTCACCGCCAAAAAAGCAGTAAAAGCATATACCAAAGCATGCTGACCCAGCAAACTGCCTGTAGCCAAATCAATGGCCAAACCCACTAGCCAAGCTGAGCCTACATTGCAAAGGTATGGCGCACGTAACAACCAATAAATAAGCACGAGCAACATAAATTCTGGCTTGAGCCACAATGCCAGACCCGACCACGGCATTAAGTGACAAACATAAGCCAATAAAAAAGATAACAGTACTAATCTGAAACTAACCTGGCGCATGTGCTGGCTCCACAATATTAGCAGGCTTAGGTGCTGACCGAACAGATGACCGAACCGCTGGCTTGCTGGTAGGCTCAGCGGCTAAAGTCGTTGTAATCGCTGATTGAATTATCGCGGGCTTAACCGTTGCAAGCTTGGCAATAGCCGACTGTTGGCTAGGATTATCAATCACAGTCCGTGCCACCGTGTTTGCTAGGGCTGGCTTTGTTAAAACTGGGCTTAGTTGATTTGTTGTAATACCAATCGGCATTAAATCTTTAGTCTTAATATTCGCTGGCGGAATCACGCGATTCACTTTTTCATCTACTTCAATTTTTTGTGGCAAATTGAGTAATAATAATTGCCGATGATTCATCACACCCGCAACAGGAACCGCCACAATATTGGCAAAAGGCGAGTCTTGCTGATGCGTAATACTGGCGATTTTTGCGACCACCAAACCTTCAGGGTAAACGCCATCTATGCCTGACGTAATCAGAATATCATCTTTTAAAATATCAACATTAGCTGGCAAGTAAGGCAAATCTAGCGTGTAGTCACGGCCTCGGCCAAACGCTACCGCACGCAAACCATTGCGCTCAATTTGTATAGGAATCGATAAACTTTTATCGGTTATTAATGTGACTTCACTACTGTTGCTATACACATTAGTTACTTGACCTATAACGCCTTTGTCGTCAATTACAGCTTGGCCCGGCACAATTTTGTGATGTGAGCCTAAATTAACCGTTACCTTATGTACAAACGGGTCTCGCCCCATGTGCACAATTTCACCTAATTTGCTGGGTAAAATGCTAGTTTGCGCTGCCACTAATAAATTACGCAAGCGGCTGTTTTCAATTTCTAATGATTTAAACCGTTGCAATATCATGCTGTTTTGCATGGCTTGCTTAGTGAGTCGATCATTTTTTTTGATCAACTCAGCACGCGTAACCAGTTGCCGCGCTAAGCTTTGATAAAGCTCACTTGGCGCGTTAGCGATTGCTTGTAGCGGGCTTGTTACACTAATAAAACCAGTACGAATTTTATTCAAGTATTGCATGCGCGAATCTACCGCCATTAAAGCAATAGAAAGTGCCACAAAGAAAATAAGCTTAGCGAACGGGCTGGGGCCGCTGACAAAAAAAGCGGGGGGGTGATGTAACTCTAAAGGACTTGCCATCGTTTACTGCTTAATTTGAACATGATGCGAGCAACAAAAATGGCAAAGCCTCCTAGATGACAACAAACTAATCACACAAATTTAACTTAATTATATGCGCTAATTATTCGCTTGCAAATACGTTGCCGAGCCTGTCCATTTCTTCAAGCGCGCGGCCACAACCACGCGCCACGCAAGTCAATGGGTCTTCTGCCACAATCACTGGCAAACCTGTTTCTTCCATCAACAAACGGTCTAAATTACGCAACAACGCGCCGCCGCCTGTGAGTACCATGCCTTTTTCGGCAATATCAGCGCCCAACTCTGGTGGTGTTTGCTCAAGCGCTGATTTTACTGCGCCGATAATCGCGTTTAATGGCTCTGTTAATGCCTCTAAAATTTCGTTACTAGAAATCGTAAATTTACGCGGCAAGCCTTCAGCTAAATTACGGCCTGTGACTTCCATTTCTAACACTTCAGCACCTGGGAAAGCAGAACCAATGGTTTTTTTGATATTTTCAGCGGTTGGCTCAGAGATTTGCATGCCGTAATTACGACGAATGTAATCAATAATCGCTTGGTCGAACTTATCGCCGCCCACACGCTCAGATTTAGCGTAAACAATGCCTCCTAATGAAATGACGCCTACTTCTGTTGTACCACCGCCAATATCAACGACCATCGAACCAGTTGCCTCAGCCACTGGCATGTCAGCACCGATTGCCGCAGCCATTGGCTCTTCAATCAAAAATACTTGGCGAGCACCTGCACGTTCTGCAGACTCTTTAATCGCACGGCGCTCTACTTGGGTTGAGCCGACTGGTACGCAAATAATAATGCGCGGATTAGGCGAAAATAAACGTGACTCATGCACACGTTTGATAAAATATTTGAGCATTTGCTCAGTAATGGTGAAGTCTGCAATCACGCCGTCTTTCATTGGCCGAATAGCGTTAATGTTGCCAGGTGCACGACCCAACATGCGTTTAGCTTCAGCGCCCACCGCTAAAATGGTTTTTTTACCGTTTGGTCCGCCCTCTTGGCGTATCGCCACCACTGATGGCTCATCAAGCACAATGCCGCGGCCGCGCGAGTAAATAAGCGTGTTAGCTGTACCTAGATCAATGGCTAAATCGTTAGAAAAATAACTGTTTATGAATCCAAACATAGGGTGCCTTTTGCATTTTTATTTTGCACAATGGTTTGCACAAATAAGCGTCGTAAAAACTCTGTATAATACCGTATATCACGTTGAATTTTAAGAGTTGAGTAGTGAAATGTCGTTAAACATTGCAGATATTAAACGCATCAGTCATTTAGCCCGTATCGAAATAAGCGAATCCGAAGCACAGGCCACATTAACCAAGCTAACAGGTATATTGAGCCTAATCGAAGAAATGCAAGCGGTAGACACCACTGGTATCACGCCGATGTCGCATTCGCAAGACCTTAGCCAGCGTTTGCGTGGTGATATTGTTACCGAAACCAATGAGCGCGATGTGTTTCAACTGAACGCGCCCGTGCTTGGCAACGGCTCAACTGAAAAAGCAGTCGCTGCTGGTCTTTATCTTGTTCCTAAAGTAATAGAATAAATTATGTTTAATAAAAGCCTAAAAGAGCTTGGGGCAATGCTTCAAGCGCGTGAAATTTCTAGCGTAGAACTCACGCAAACTTACTTAAATCGTATCAGCAAATACAACCCCTCAATCAACGCCTATATCGCGCTAGATGCTAACAAAACGCTCAATCAAGCCAAAGCGGCAGATGCGCGGTTTGCCGCTGGCAACGCTGAAGCGCTGACGGGCATTCCATTCGCGCAAAAAGATATTTTTTGTGCCAAAGGCTGGGTAACGACTTGCGGCTCAAAAATGCTGGCAAATTTTGTTGCTCCTTACGACGCACATGTCATTTCGCAGTTTGATGCGGCAGGCGCAGTAAACTTGGGCAAAACCAATATGGATGAATTCGCCATGGGTTCATCTAACGAAACCAGCTATTTTGGTGGCGTAAAAAACCCGTGGGATAGCAAACGTGTACCAGGCGGCAGTAGCGGCGGCGCGGCGGCGGCAGTGGCGGCTAGGCTGTGTGCAGCGGCAACAGGCACTGATACTGGCGGCTCAATTCGCCAACCAGCTAGCCTTTGTGGTTTTACTGGCTTAAAACCAACTTACGGTTT
>JANNBX010000222.1:0-1575 GCA_031385945.1 Methylophilaceae bacterium
AAGACGTTGGCTTAATTTCTGATGCAGGTTGCCCCGGCGTGGCCGACCCAGGCGCAAAACTAGTCGCATTAGCACATCAAAAAGGCGTAAAAGTTGTGCCATTTGTAGGCCCAAGTTCTATTTTATTAAGCTTGATGGCCAGCGGCTTAAATGGTCAGCAATTCGCTTTTTTAGGCTATTTGCCAGTAGATAAACAAGCACGCAATATCAAACTAAAAGAAATCGAAAAACGCGCGCAAACCCACAGCGAAACGCAAATTTTTATCGAAACGCCCTACCGTAACCAACATATGCTAGAAGCGATTTTAAGCAGCTGCAACGCCAACACCCGCTTGTGTGTTGCCTGCCACGTCAGTTTGCCAGATGAAATGATAGTGACTAAACGCATCAGCGAATGGAAACAAAGTCCGCTACCAGATTTACATAAAAAACCAACGGTGTTTTTGTTGTTAGCTTAAATTTAGCTTCAATATTTTTTAGTTTAAAATTAATAAACCAGCTCAATGAGAAGTGTGAGAACCTATGTTTGGATTAACGCTAAATGAAACTTTGCCTCTTATAATTGCTGGCTATGCCGCAGTTGTTTCGACATTCGTACTTGGCTGGGACGCATACAAATGGTTAAACGAAGGGCCTAAGATTCGAATCACTGCCCAAACTGGGATGAAAATAGTGGGCGGTATTCAAACTGACCCCAAGACGTATGTCTCGGTCACTGCGGTCAACTATGGGGACAGAGCCACAACGATCACAAATATGGGTTTCCTGTATTACACAACATGGTTCAAAGCGTACTTGTGGCGCAATCGATACAATCAAGCCTTCATCATCGCGACACCATCACAAGCTCATGTTCTGCCATTTAGATTCGAGACGGGTGCTCAGTGGATTGGAATGGCCGACCAGGATGAGCAAGTAGATAGAATGATTCGCGAAGGGTATCTATTCGCCATGCTTTACTGTTCAACTTCTGGCAAAGACATCCGGGCTCGCCTTAATCGCAAAGAACATTCTACAGTTGCTGAAGCCAATGCACTTTAAACCAACAAAGCCTTTACTGGTGCGTAAGTTAAGCGGTGTTGCGGACAAATGCCGTGTGCCTGTAAAGCCAATAGGTGCTTAGGTGCTGGGTAACCTTTGTGTCGGGCAAAACCGTATTGCGGGTATTGTTTATCTAATTCATACAACTCAGCATCGCGCGCGACTTTTGCCAAAATAGAGGCGGCTGAAATGGCTTGTATTTTGCTGTCGCCCTTCACTATTGCCTCGCACGGCAAGCTGATTTTTGGGCATTTGTTGCCATCTACTTGAACTAAATCGGGAATAACATTAAATTGCGCTTGCATGGCTTCTATGGCGCGCTTCATAGCAAGTAAACTGGCTTGCAGAATATTGATTTCATCTATTTCTTGGCAGGTGCAACTGGCAATGCCCCACGCCAGCGCTTTGGCTTTAATTTCACCACTTAAAAAATCGCGCTTTTTCTCAGAGAGTTTTTTAGAATCCGCCAAACCTTCAATCGGGTTATTTGCATCTAATATCACCGCCGCCGCATAGACACTACCTGCCAGAGGG
>JANNBX010000240.1:0-8834 GCA_031385945.1 Methylophilaceae bacterium
CTTTGCAAGCTCATCAGCATTTAATACTTGGGGTACGCGCAATAGCATTTATATCTAACAACCTTTGTTAATTAAAATTTAAACTCTGTCGTTACAATCGCTTGACGGCCATTCCCTGGCGTTACCAAACCACCGTTGTCATAAACCGCATCATAATACTCTTTGTCTAGCAAGTTCTTCACATTCATACGCACTGCCCATTTAGGCTGCTCATAAGCCACCATCGCATCAACTCTTGCATAACCTGGTGCATAATTTGGGTGAAACCCACCGCCTGCAAACACTGCACCTCCATTGGTTGCACCCGGCTGGTAAGCCGTACGCTCACCTTTAGCTTCGATACCACCGCCTACTCTCCAAGCGTTGGTGAGTGCATAAGTGGTCCAAAAGTTAAAGGTAGCGGCTGGCGTATTACGTGGGCGAACGCCTTTAAATCTCGCATCAGCCACGGTAATGGCACCCGTTGTTGCGTTGATGTTTTCAGCCACCTCTAAAATCTCAGCATCCATGAAACTCACGCCTGCAAACACTTCACAATCTTCGGTTAGCTTGCCTGTTGCCTCTAGCTCTAAACCATTGGTTCTGCGTTTTTTAGTTAAAATCGCTGAAGTAGATTCTAAGTCAGTATTTCTTTCCCAATCTTTAGTGGATGTATACAAAGCCGTTCTAAAGGCTAAGTCGCCATCCATAAACAACCATTTTGTACCCACTTCAAACGTTTTACTGCGCTCTGGCGGCTGAGGCGCTACTGTTAATTGATACAAATCTGCCGTCGGGCTAAATGAATCACTCCAAGCCGCATAGTAATGCGCTACATCTGTAGGCTGCCATGATAATCCTGCACGATAGCTATTTTCACCATAACTGAGTTTAGGCGATGTTACGCTTGAATATTGTGAGCGCAATTCGTCACGGCGCATGCCGAATAATACTTTCCAGTCTTTAACAACCTCAACCGTATCTTGCACATAAACCGCATAGTTATCCGCATCAAATTTAGCTGGCGTTGCAGTTAATGATGCTATGTGCCTGTTATAAGTCACACCGTTAGCTGCAATTGCCGCAGTAAGTGCTGCACCAGTGACCGTATATGGAGCTCCTGTCACTGGATTAATCGGGGCCAGCGCGTTTCGATAATTTTCCTCTTTCAAGTACTCCGCACCCGCCAACACCTCATGCTTCATGCCTGCCAAATCCAGCTCTGTACTAAAGTCTGATTGCACGTTAAAGGTTTCGTAATGCATTTTGCGCGTAACATTGCCACCAATTTTATTATTATCAGTTGGCAAAACCGTACCAGGCGTTTTAGCCCAATAACCACGCTTGTAATCAGCATCTCTAATTTGCGTTCTTAGTTGCGTATCATCATTAAATTTATGCGTGAAAATGGCAGTTGTCATACGCGTATCACTATCATCAAAGTTATCGCTATTTCCCCAAAACGTTTTATCGGTGCGGCCATTTGCACTTTCACTCAAAGGCCTTTTGTCTACATCAAAGCGAATACCAAAATCTGGCACATCGCGTGTTTGCGTATAAATATGATTTAAGAAAAACTCATTTTCGGTACCAATGCCCGCACCAAAACTAACAGCAACGCCTTTTCTATCTGTTTCTGGGCGATCGCCATCAGACGGATTAGTACGATAAGTTTCGTCGTGTCTGTCCATCACATTCACACGAACTGCGGCTGTGTCAGTCAGCTTCTTATTAAAATCACCAGTAAACTGATGGTAATCATAATTGCCCAAGCTACCTGAAATCATATTATTATCATTCAACTCAGCCATTTTACTCACTTGGTTAATCACGCCACCGGCTTGGCCGCGACCAAATAGCATGGCGGCAGAGCCGCGCAGCACATCCACTTGCTCTAAATTAAATGTTTCACGATTGTATTGCGCGGTATCACGCACGCCATCCAAATAAATATCGCCAAATGAATAAAATCCACGCAACATAAAGTTATCACCTGCGCGACCACCTTCTGCCGCGTTAAAAGTAAGGCCAGAAACGTTACGCAGCGCCTCGCGCAGACTACCCACTTGCTGATCATGCATTAATTGGTTTGTAACGGTTGTAACCGCTTGTGGAATATCGTGCGGATCTTGCAGTGTTTTACCCACGCGCGTTTTGGTGGCTTGGTAGCCATCTTTTTGTTTTTCTTTTGATGACTTAACATTTACCTCATCCAGCTCTTCGGCTTTAGTCTCTGTTACTGGCGCTTTTTTTTCAATCAATGGTACCGCTTCTTCCGCTAACGCTACACCAGCTTGCACAGCTAGCACAACCGCTAAATAAATTGATTTTTTACGGAAATTGTTTTTATAAAAACCATGCACGATAAAGCTCCCTTAGGATTAAATAAAATTGGCTACAGGAGTTATACTCGTTGGCTATGTTAATTGATAAATCAGAACATCTTAATGATAACCATTATCATTCAATAAATCAATCCGACATGATGAATATAGTCATTCTATGCAACTACTTAAGACTTTTTTTGCTAAAAAACCACAAGGGAGCACAGAAAAGTCAAACCTATGCCTCCAGTCTGTACAAACTGAGAAACTCGCCTTTTAGTTACTAGCTAGCAAGTGAATTCTTTCAAGTAGATTATTCGCCCAAGACTCGAAATATTGGTTCTTGGAATGATGGTTATAGCTGTGGAAATTTACAACAATTAGGATTTAAAACAATCACGTCACCGTTCCAAATCATTTAAAAACATGCTCTGCAAGCCAATATCTATGCGGCTTGCAGAGCATGTTTTTACGTTTTAATTCAATTTACATGCGTTGGTGATTAATATTTCCAAGTTAGTGTGGCTAAGCCGTTAAACGGTGCCGCGTAAAAGGCCTGCCCAAACTCTGCATATCTCATACTGGAGAGATATTTTTCATCGGTTACGTTATACAAGTTAACCGCTGTGCTCCAATGGTCATCAATTTTATAGTTCGCCATTAAATTGAGCGTTGCGTAGCTATCTTGTACATACCGCACAGTTCCAATATCCACATGCGTCTCGTTCTGCCAGTTTAAGCTCGCACCAATTTTTAGGTCCTGAATTTGCGGTACTTTATAAACAGTTGTCAAATGGACGAGATGTTTTGGGACAAATGGGTTTACATTTTGGTCTTGGTCACCTTTTATACTCATTAAACGCGTATAACCCGCATTGATATTTAAGTTATCCGTCACTTCACCCGACATATCAAACTCATAGCCCTTGGTAGTAGCTTGAATACCCTCATAAACGGTTCTAGTACCAGATATTCCAATGGCCTGCGCTTGATTTTCTTGCTCAGTTTTAAATAATGCGAAAGAACTATTTAATTTTTTGTTAAACCACTCACTTTTAACACCTACCTCATAATTTTTGCCTTTTAATGGCGCAAGTGATTTTCCACTAGGGCCAGTTTCTACTTGTGGCCTAAATATTCCCGTATAGCTTGCATACAGCGAGTGTGTGTCATTTAAGTCATACACAGCACCAATGTAAGGCGTGAGCTTGTTGTTCTCTTTTGCTTCTTGCGGCGTACCATACCCAGCGCCTGCTAACTCGTAGCTGAGCAAACTAGCACCCACCGTCACTTTTAAAGCATCCGTGGGGTTTAGCTTAGTAGCTGTATAGATATTAGTGGTTGTGCTGGTATAGTCGGAATCTTTATTTTTAGCACCGAATGTTGGTTGCGGGAAATTGCCCAAGTCATCAAAGCTAACCACAGATACATTACCTATTGTGTCGCCTATGCGTGAGTACTCCTTCATGTATGACTTGCTCCAGCTGGCACCCACTACCAACTCATGCTTACGACCCCCTAGCTCAAAAGGTCCGCTGGCATACACATCGGCAACGTTATCTTTAGCTACAAAGCTGTAAATGTAGGGGTAGCTCGTAAATGTACCTAAACCAGTCGCCCGGTCTTCATTACCGTCAATATAGTTATAGCGGCCTTCAGATGCCGTTTCTTTGTGTGTTAACTGCCCTTTCACTTTCCATTCATTATTAAAATAATGGGTCAGTTCAGCAAAGCTAACATTGGTGTCCACTTTCATGTAGGCCCAATCCGTCGCTACCGAGTCAGACACTTTGTAATCACGCTTGCTGCCATCGGTATATAGCAAAGGCAAGCTACCAAAGTTATTGCCACTGGTATCATTTTTCTGATAAGTGTGGCCAATAGCTACATTGGTGCTATCGGTTAAATCCGCTTCAATCACACCATAAATCACGTTTCTTTCTGTACTGTAGCGGTCGAGATAAGAGTTTCTATCTTGATTCGCGGCGACTAAACGTCCACGCACGCTACCATCACCATTAAGTCCTGCTGAAATATCTGCGTCTAAACGTCGGTTATCCCAAGAGCCAAGTGAGACATCGGCTTTTGCCTGAAAGTCTTTTGTTGGGCGTTTACGCACAAAGTTAATGGTGGCAGAAGGATTGCCCGTTCCCGCTAATAAACCATTGGCACCACGCAATACTTCAATGCGGTCATACACAGCCACATCCAAATCGCCATAGTTAGTACCACTAAAACTAATCGGGGAGTTGAGGCCGTCTATTTGAAAACTAGTAATATTCAATCCACGTGCCGTGTATTCGCTACGGTCAGTCTCAAACTGTTCAACTTTAATACCCGTTGCATAAGAAAGCGCATCATTCACTGAAAGTATGCGAAAATCATCTAACTGCTGGCGTGTAATGACTGAGATAGATTGCGGTGTTTCACGAATAGAAGTGTTGAGGCGTGTCGCTGAAGTCGTTGAATTAACGGTATAAGACTTTGTTTTTTCACTTGG
The DNA here is from genome assembly GCA_031385945.1 of Methylophilaceae bacterium. GTDB lineage: Bacteria > Pseudomonadota > Gammaproteobacteria > Burkholderiales > Methylophilaceae > JANNBX01. The sequence continues at coordinate 4,804 of JANNBX010000240.1, forward strand.
CTTAGTATCATCGCTAGCCCCAGCTTTAACTTCCACCTCTTTCAAGGTTTCTGTTTCAGCAGCAGGCGTCACTTCCTCTGCCGATGAAATCAATGGCAAAGCCATCATGAGTGTGGCAAATAAAGCCTTTTGACGAAATAAATAACTTAACTGCAAACTGTGCATTACAACTCCCCTTAAAATAAACTGCTGGCTAGGAGTTGAACTCGTTGGCTTGCATAAAAATGCTATTGAAAAACTATCTTTAAATTATTGCTTTATTCCCTATTTTTTTAATGCTTACTTTTTAATACAGTAAAAATACACAATCACCAAAATTGGTGCTACTAGGCCAATAAGAGAGATGTCTTCAAGCGCCCCTTCTTCTAGCAATGCGACCACTAGACCAATTGCGCTGAACACGCCCAAAATAATTGGCCAAATAAAAATTTGTTTTAAGTTTTTGTTTTGCATAAATAAGTGCGTGACCATGCGCTAATAAGCCTCACTTAACCTTATCTTGGATTCAATATCTGGAATATATTGTTTGCGTTTTTTCCACCACAACATTAGTCCAGTCCACAGCACCACGATGGTAAAAATATCTAAAATTGTCCAAATGATTTTGAGTGGCATACCGCCATAATCACCAAAATGCAACGGTTGCGAAATCAATAATGTAGCTAAGTACCAAGGCACTTCGCGGCTATCAGTCAATTTTGCGGTTAGTGCATCAATCAATACGGGCTTAAACAAACGCGAGGTAATCGGGCTATCGCCACGCATAAACATGCCATAGTGATGTGGGCTAGAAAAATCCGTGCCTGGAAAAGCAATAAAACCCAACTTCATATGTGGCTCACGCGCTTGAGCAGTGCTTACCGCTGCTTGTAGCGAGCCAAACGTTTTCGGTGGCGGCAGGCCTTTATACGGCGCAGTCATGGCAGACATTTGATCGAACTGCCAATATTTAATCACCAAATCTGCCCATGCGTTAATAACGCCTGTTGTACCAACAACCAGCGCCCAAACTAATGTCACAACACCTAAAAAATTATGCGTATCCAAACGTTTTAATTTTGGTGTGCGGTCACGCCGAATTTCACCAAACTCTAGCTTGCGCATAAACGGCGCATACAGCACCACACCAGAAATAATCGCCACCACTAATAACACACCCATTAAGCCCAAGAACAACATACCTGGCAGACCTGCAAATAGGTCTACATGCAACCTAAACATGATATGTATAAAACCTTCATCAAACTTTGGCTCTTGTAGCACTTTGGCGGTACGCGCATCTAACTTTACAAATTTGGTGTCATCTTCTGATGTCGCTGTTGTGCCTAAACTGATTGTCCAAGTTTTATCATCATCAATCTCGCGAAATGCAAACTGCGTTACACGATTTGGGTATAGCGCTTTAGCGTTCTCCAGCAGCTTGTCCATGCTCACGAACGGCGTGTTTGCAGGCAGTTCTGGTGCTTCAACTTCATTGCCTAACAAATGGTCTATTTCATGCGCGAATATTAAAGGTAAGCCTGTTAGACACAGTAGCAACATAAACGCTGTGCAAACTAAGCTAGACCATTTGTGTACCCATGCCCAAGTTTTAAGTGATGCTATGCGCATTGTTTTCTACTTATAATTCTTAGTTTGGTCTTAGTTTGGCTTACTGACAAAGCCTAATTTGGTCACACCTGCATTTTGCGCATCGGCCATTACTTCGGCCAAAATTTGGTAACGCGTTTCTTTGTCGGCGCGAATGTTTAGCTCTGGCTGTGGTTTTTGCTCTGCAATTTGCAATAGTTTTTGCTTTAACTCACCTTGCGCCAATGGCACATCGTTCCAATAAGTTTTTCCTGTACTATCAATCGCCAATGAAATCACTTCTGGCTTGTCTGGCAGCGGCTGGCTGGTGGCTTGCGGCAGATCAATTTTGACCGCGTGCGTCAGTAATGGCGCAGTAATAATAAAAATCACTAACAGCACCAACATCACATCCACCAGAGGCGTGGTGTTGATTTCACTCATCGGTTGCGTGTGCGAATTTAACGCTGAATCACTACTAAATGAATGTCCGCCTATCATGCTGGCACACCTTGTGGTTTATTGGCTGGGTTATTAGCTTGTAGTGCATTCACGTTACTTTTTGCTTGGTTGGCTTTTTGATTTTTTACTACCAGCGGTGCGCCTGTGGTTAACAAGGTATGCAAATCTTGCGCGAAAGTATCTAGCATAGCGGTGATGACGCGGTTTTGTTTCACAAAGGCGTTGTAAGCCAACACTGCAGGGATGGCGACGGCTAAACCAATCGCTGTCATGATTAAGGCCTCACCGACTGGGCCTGCTACCTTATCTAGCGTGGCCTGACCGCTGGCGCTAATAGTAGCCAGTGCGTGATAAATACCCCACACCGTGCCGAATAAACCAACAAATGGCGAAACGCTACCCACTGAGGCTAGCACAGACAAGCCAGCATCTAATTGCGAAGTGGTTTGGCTTAAGCTGCGGCGCATGCTGCGTGCAACAAACTCATCATAGCTGCAAGACTCTGCCAAGTTTTTTGCGGCATGTGTTTGGTGATGATGCGCAGCATCAAACGCGTTAGTGGCTAATTGGTGCGCAGGCGAATCAATTTTGATGGTGTTGATAGCTGTGTGCAGGTTAGGCGCTGCCCAAAATGCAGACATATATTGCTTAATAGCCGTTTTAATTTTTAAAACTTGCACTGTTTTGACCAACATAAAGTACCAGCTGGCGACTGACATGATAAGCAAAATGACCGCGACAGAGATGGATACAAAGCCGCCTTGCATAATAAAGGCGAAGCTATTAAATTCGGTGGGTTGCATGGTTTTCCTTAAAAAATGTTGATGATTTAATTTATTAAAATTACTTTTGTTTGATTAATTTTAGTTATCGAGTGAAAATTTTATTGGCACCAGCACGTAGGCGCTTAATGGTTGATTGTTCTTTTTAGCGGGTATAAAGCGCCATTTTTTAACAGCAGCTACAGCCGCATTATCCAACCTGTCAGAGCCGCTAGTTTTTTCAATCTGCACATCTTCTGCCGCGCCATCAGCTGAGACAAGCACTTTCATTAACACACGGCCCTCTTCACCTTGGCGACGAGACATTGATGGATAATCAGGTGCAGGATTATTTAAATATGAAACACCAAAACGTGGCTCTTCATATTTATCTTCAATAATAGGCGCTGCTTTTTCTGGCGCTTTAGCAGGCTCAGCAGCCAATATCGGCGCGGCCTCTGGCTTGGCTATTTCTTCTTCCTTGGGCGGCTCTGTCGTAGCCTCTACTAAACGCTCTACGGGTTTTTCAATTGGCTTAATTTTCTCAACCACTTTTTTCGGCTTAACAATCGGTTTAGGCTCAGGCTTTGGCGGCTCAATAATCGGCACAATTTCTGGCTCTAGTGATGGCGGCGCAACAATGCTTACCAGCATGGGTTTTGCTGGCTCAGTTTGTATTTTTTCAAGCGGCTTTTGCGTACTCAGCAAATAAATAACCAGCGCATGCGCAATCAACACCAGCGCAATCGTAAACCAATGAGATGATTTTTTTTCTGCCAAATTAGGCAGTTGCGCAACCTGCAAGGGCAAGCCATTCAGCTCGCGCTTTTTAATTGGAAAATCAGCCACATAAGTAGCGGAATTGACTACATTTTTCTGTGTAAAAATATCGATTACGGTAGAGGTTTGACTGGTCATATTCATTAATGCATACTTAAATCAGCAGCTTGCCTTTCCATGACACTGGCTTTTTCTAAGCGGTAGTAACTTAAGCGAGTATCTGCATCTTTTAACAAACTGCTTAGCGCCTCCAGCGATTCAGCATCAATGCGCAAGCTAACCGCACCAATTTCCATCTCTACCACATCGCAGGCCTCGCAAAACGTAATGCTGCCGCTAGTGTTTTTGGCCAATAAAGTACGCGCATGCAGATTTTTTGGGCTCATGTCATCGGCCTTATTTGGTTAGAATCAATTTATTTTGTTTGGTTAAACGCAACACATAGGTTTCGTTTAAATG
>JANNBX010000147.1:0-2624 GCA_031385945.1 Methylophilaceae bacterium
TAGCTGTGCTAACTGCACTGTTGAAAGGCTCAGTATGAGAATAGGCCACGGTTTTGACGTGCACCGCCTTGTGCGTGGGCGTAAATGTATCATCGGCGGGGTTGATATCCCATTTGATTTAGGTCTAGATGGACATTCAGACGCTGATGTATTGTTACAAGCCATTTGTGATGCACTACTAGGCGCTGCTGGTTTGGGTGATATCGGCAAGCATTTTCCGCCGAGTGATGATCGATATAAAGGCATTGATTCACGCGAATTATTGCGTCATGTGGCGGCATTGTTGAGCGACAAGCAATTTAAAGTTGGCAATATAGATGCCACTGTGATTTGTGAGGCGCCAAGGTTGAGCGCGCACACCGCACAAATGTGCGCGAATATTGCGCTAGATTGCGCTATTGAATTGAGTCAAGTGAACGTAAAAGCCACCACAACTGAACAACTAGGCTTTACTGGGCGCGGTGAGGGTATTGCCGCAGAGGCTGTTTGTTTGATTATAAAAAACAATGAATATTAATTGGTCATTTTACCCGTTAATCGATTGGTTATTTCATCAAGCGATTGATTCAATATACTAACGGCTGGCTTAGGCTCAGTAGTTTCTACCAGTGTTAAATATACTCTGCAATCAAATTCAAGTTGGTGATAGTTAGGCTCCATATACTCACACAGCTTGTAAAAAGCTTTATCGTGTTCACGTTCTTTTAGGTGGGCGAGTTCATGCACAACAATCATGCGTAAAAATTCACTGGGTGCTGCTTTAAAAAAACTAGAAATACGAATCTCTTTTTTAACTTTTAAGTTGCCACCTTGCACGCGCGAAATAGTCGTATTCAAGCCTAGCGCATGATGTTCGATACTCAATCGATTGTCATAACCCACTTTATCTAATAACGGTGCATTGCGCAGATAGCGTTGCTTAATCTCATTTGCGTAAGCGTATAACGACTTATCATTTTGAATTAGATGAGATGACGGGTAGCGGCTTGTAATGTATTCGTTTAGTTTATTTTCAGCTAACAAAAATCGTATATTATTTTGCAACTGTGCAGGATAATGCTCAAGATATTTAAGCTCAGCTGTCAATTTTAGTACTCTTTTATTTTTAATTAAAAAAAGAGGCTTAATTAGCCTCTTTTAATATTACTTTATTCAATCAGTAATTCGAGCTTACCAGGCACGCCATTCATGGTCTCAGCATCTTCTAATGCATCTTTACGGCCTGTAATCACTGGCCATACTTTCGCTAAGCGGGCGTTAAGCGCAATAAATGCTTGCTGGTCTGCTGGTACATCATCTTCTGCAAAAATCGCTTCAGCAGGGCACTCAGCCACGCACAAAGTGCAGTCAATACACTCATCAGGGTTAATCGCTAAAAAGTTTGGGCCTTCAACAAAGCAATCTACTGGGCAAACATCAACACAATCAGTAAATTTACATTGAATACAATTTTCGGTGACGACATAAGTCATTTTTATCTCTCTTTTGATACTTAAATACTAATTAGTTATTTTATTTTAAAAACAGTTCTATTGCGATCAATTTGGCACTATAAAGTTGCTTAAACAATCATCCCCGCGCCTACGGTATTATTTGTCGATTCATCAATAATAATAAATGCGCCAATCGCACGATTTTGCGTGTAACTATCCACCATAAGCGGTTGCGCTAATTTAAAGTTAAGTTTTGCAATATCATTCATTTTAAGCTCAGTTGCAGGCTGTTGTTCTAGCGTGTTCACATCCACTTTATAAGCAATAGTGCCAATTTTCGCTTTAGATTCGCGTGTGGTATGGCGAATCACATAAGTGCGCATAAGTGACATCGGCGTTTCTGAAAGCCAGCAAACAAACGCTTCAATTTGCTTAACAGGGGTAATAGCACTGCCTGTTTTTATAATCATGTCACCGCGAGAAGTGTCAATTTCATCTTCTAGCAATAGCGTCACTGATTGCTCTGTTTGCGCGCTTTGTAATTGCGTTTCACCAATCTGAATGGCTTTTACCCTAGATTGATAGCCATTCGGCAACACAGTAACAGCGTCACCCACAGCAATCTCACCTGATTCTATTCGGCCCATAAAGCCTCTGAAATCATGCAAATCAGCATCCGCACTGGCATGAGGGCGGCAGACAAACTGCACTGGGAAGCGGAATTCAGCATTTTGTTCAACATCCGCCGCAGGTGCGGCTTCCAGCATTTCAAGTAAGGTGTCGCCAGAATACCAAGGCATATTGTCTAGGCGATCAACCAACATGTCGCCATTTAAGGCAGACATAGGAATAAAGCGAATTTCGCGCGCCTCACTCAAGCCAATTTCTTTTGCAAAAGCTAAATAATCTGCACAAATTTTGTTGTAAGTCGCTTCACTGTAATCCATCAAATCCATTTTATTCACAGCAACCACAATGTGCTGTATGCCAACTAAATGGGCTAGGTAGCTGTGTCTTCTTGTCTGAGTTAACACACCGCGGCGGGCATCAATCAAAATGATTGCTAAGTTGGCTGTAGATGCTGCGGTGACCATATTGCGGGTATATTGCTCATGTCCGGGCGTGTCGGCTACGATGAACTTACGTTTTTCGGTGGTGAAGAAGCGGTAGGCGACGTCAATCGTGATGCCC
>JANNBX010000256.1:0-4478 GCA_031385945.1 Methylophilaceae bacterium
CACATTAACTTTATGGCCAAACATGGTCGCGGTTTAATTTGCCTAACGCTCACTGAAGCGCGTTGTAATCAGCTAGATTTAAGCACCATGGTGCAAAAAAATGGCAGCTCGCATCGCACCAATTTTACGGTTTCAATTGAAGCGGCAACGGGTGTAACCACTGGGATTTCAGCCGCTGACCGCGCGCGCACGATACAGGCAGCGGTGAATAAACTAGCTCAACCAACAGATATCGTAAGCCCTGGCCATATTTTCCCACTTACCGCTGAAAATGGTGGCGTTTTAGTGCGCGCAGGCCACACTGAAGCAGGTTGTGATTTAGCCTTTTTAGCAGGTTGTGAGCCAGCCAGTGTCATTTGCGAAATTTTAAAAGATGATGGCTCAATGGCGCGACTGCCCGATTTGGTGGAATTCGCTAAAATTCATGGCTTAAAAATCGGCACAATTGCAGATTTGATTCATTATCGCAACCAAACGGAATGCCTAATTAAACGCGTTACTGAACGCGCAATTGTGACGCCATTTGGCGAAATGCGCTTAATTGCCTACCAAGACCGCATTGCCAACACCACACATTTAGCGCTTATTAAAGGTGAGCCAACAGCTAACAAAGAAGTATTAGTGCGCGTGCACGAGCCTTTAAGCGTGTTTGATTTGTTAGATGCGTCTAGCCTCTCGCACTCTTGGAGCATGTTAAACGCCATGAAAGTGATTAGCGAGGCTGAATCAGGTGTGATTGTGATGTTGCACCACGCAGAAACGCCCGAAGACTTGGTGAATCGCATTACCCATGCAAATGAACCGGTGCGCTCAAAACATGATCTACGTAATTATGGTATAGGCTCGCAAATATTGCTAGATTGCGGTGTACGCAAAATGAAACTACTTGCCACGCCAAGAAAAATGCCAAGCATGGCGGGTTTTGGCTTAGAGGTTACAGGCTATTTAGAAGCCTGAGTATTTAACGCTCACTACCCGCGCCTATCAACCCTAAAAATACCCGCACCACACCATAAACAACCCACGCTAATGCACGTTTCAAAATATTGCCCTGTTGCCAAGCTGCCATTTCAAGCTTGATAGCACCGTCGTTTTGACATTGCAAAATATCTGCTCGTAATGTTTGTGCAAACCCCTTATCCAGCACAATCACATTTGCCTCGCGAGCCAATAACAAGCTGAACGGATCAATATTTGATGAGCCTACCGTTGCCCAATGGCCATCAATCACCGCGACTTTACTGTGCATATAACTTTTGTGATATTCAAAAATTTCGATGCCGCGCTTTAAAAAATCACTATAAAAAATATGGGTAGCAAACATTAGAAAATGCTCTTTACGGCCTTGCAACAGCAATGTGACTTTCACGCCACGTTTAGCAGCATTTACTAGCGCTTTGCGAAAATGTCGGCCGGGTACAAAGTAGGCGTTGGCGATGATGATTTCTGTTTTTGCATGCATGATCGCGCTTAAATATGCCAGCTCTATATCGCGTCGGTGCAATACATTATCACGCAACACAAAAGCGGCTTTTATATTACGGCTAACCTCTAAATCAGATGCCCTGTGAGGCGCATGGATGTGAGTGCCCTGAGCGCGCCATTCTAAGCGCCTCCAGGCCATGTGCTTCCAGAGTTTTTCGCAACTTTCAGCAATTTTTGGCAGCAATGAGCCTTCTATTCGCACGGCGTAATCAATGCGTGGTGGCTGTGTTTGTGAGTCAGTTTCAGGGTAATCATCTACAATATTGATACCGCCAACAAATGCAGTTTCGCCATCAAACACACTTACTTTGCGATGCAGGCGGCGTAAACGGCTTTTTTTGAATGTCCACGGAGAAATTTTAGGACGATAAAACATCAATCTGATGCCTGACTTTTCTAAATCAGCTATAAATTTTTTGCTTAACTCTTTGCTACCAAAACCATCAACCAATATATTAACAACCACACCACGAAGCGCCGCATTCTTTAGTGCGTCGGCAATTTTATTGCTAATCACATCATCTGCAAAAATATAAGTTTGCAGGTAAATAGTTGCTTGTGCTGCGTTAATAGCGGCCTCTAGCGCAGGAAAATATTCTGCGCTATTTCTTAATAGCTGAATGTGATTGCCACTTAAAAAATTTGGCTTCATAAAAAAGCTAGTTTCATCTGCTCAGTGTCGCTGTTAGTATCGCATGGTCAGATACTTTTAACAGCTTTAAACCAGCATGAATTTCTGCGTGCTTCACGGTTAAGTTTCGAACATAAATACGGTCTAAGCGTAATAACGGCAGCCATGATGGAAAGCTACGCGTGGGCTTGCCATGATGCGATTCGAATACTTCTTTTAAGTGTAAATGCGTTGCAAAACCACGCCCGCCACGCCCACTCCAATCGTTAAAATCACCTGCAATAATCAATGGCGCATTGGCTGGTACGTGCTGCTCAATATATTGGGTTAATGCTTGCAACTGTGTGCGTCGCCAATTAGCAAACAAACCTAGATGTATGCAAAACGTGTGAATTGTTGTGCCTTGCCAATCAATTTCGCTATGCAAAAAACCACGTTGCTCAGTTTTGTGGGCAGAAATATCTACATTCTTAAAGCGAATAATCGGGAATTTTGATAGCAGCGCATTACCATGATGCCCCGCTGGATAAACCGAGTTTTTACCATAGGCATAATCTTGCCAAATACTATCAGCCAAAAACTCTGCCTGACCATTTTGCGGCCAAGTTTTATGCTGCACGCTTTTGTGGATATGCACGTCTTGCACTTCTTGCAGAAAAATCACGTCCGCGTGTAATTTACGTAACATTTCACGTTGCTGATGCAGTGAAAAGTGCGCATTAAAATGGCTAAAGCCTTTATGAATATTGAATGTAGCGATGCGTAGAGTGTTGGGCACGATTTTTATTTGATTTAATATTTTCAAATAATAATACACCTTACAACGATATATATTTGTACGCTGGCTAACAAAAGGCACTCCATTACAACACCTTGATTTTAATATATAATTCATATCGTGGCTGAAACGCAACCGACCTCTCCAACCAAAATAACTCCCGTGCCGACATTAGTTGCAGAAGGCACCGTACTTGCCTTTGATTTTGGCGAGAGACGCATAGGCGTAGCGATGGGCGAGCATCTCTTAAAATCTGCACACCCGCTCACCACCATTGACACCGAAATCACCACGTTACGCTTCGCCAAAATTGAAGGGCTTATCAAAGAGTGGCAACCCAAACTACTAGTCGTTGGCCTGCCGCTCGATGAAGATGGCGGCACGCATAAAATGACGCCACTGTGCAAACGCTTTGCAAACCGCCTAAATGGCCGCTTTGCATTACCTGTCGTTTTAGTAGATGAACGCTACAGCTCAACCGAAGCCTCACTACAATTAAACCAGCAAAACATCAAAGGCCGCAAACAAAAACCCATGTTAGATGCCATGGCAGCGCAAGTGATTTTGCAATCTTACTTTGATAGTTTAGTGCTTAGCGATAAAATAACAACATGACGCAATTGCCCAACCCTGAAGATTTAATTGCCGACTTAACGGCGCAACTCAAACCGCTACTCACGACTGAAACTGCCTTAGTTGGCATTTATAGCGGCGGTGCGTGGTTGCTTGAGCGGCTTTTACCCGCATTACAAAGTCACATTGGCAGCCCACTACCTAATGGTGTACTAGACGCTGCTTTTTATCGTGATGACTTCAGCCAGCGCGGCTTAAAGCGTGACAATAAACCAACCGAGCTAGATTTTGATGTGGAAAACAAGCATATTATTTTAATTGACGATATTTTCTATACAGGTCGCACTACGCGTGCTGCCATGAATGCACTATTTGATTATGGCCGCCCTGCTTCGATTACGCTAGCCGTTTTGGTCAATCGCGGTGGCCGCCAATTGCCGATTGCACCACAATTGTGTGCGTGGAATACTTTATTGAAGCCCAATGAAAACCTGCAGCTTCTGCAAGATGAAATAGGCAAATTTACCATGACATTGAAGGTAGATAACGCTTGAAAAACCCACAACTTAATAATGCAAACGAGCTCAAGCATTTACTCTCAATTGAAGGTTTGCCGAAAAGAATCCTCAATCAAATATTAGACACCGCAGAGTCGTTCGTTGGCGTGGCTGAGCGTGAGGTCAAAAAAGTCCCGCTATTGCGTGGCAAAACAGTTTGTAATTTATTCTTTGAAAATAGCACCCGTACCCGCACCACTTTTGAAATTGCCGCTAAGCGTTTATCAGCGGACGTCATCACCTTAAATGTTGGCACATCGAGCCAATCAAAAGGCGAGACCATATTAGACACGGTAGATAATTTAATCGCCATGCATGCCGATATGTTTGTAGTGCGTCACCACATGAGCGGCGCGGCGCATTTTATTGCGCAACATGTACCCGATAATATTAGCGTGATTAACGCCGGCGACGGCCGCCACTCGCACCCAACGCAAGGTTTATTAGATGTATT
>JANNBX010000003.1:0-9557 GCA_031385945.1 Methylophilaceae bacterium
TTATTTTTTCAGCTTTTAACGTATCTTCTACTTTTGTAAGCAAAGCAGGGTCTAGTTTGCCGCCGTTTTTAAGCTTGGTAATTTGCACTGCGGGTGCTTCGCCAAACAAATTAGGTGCTGAATAAATAAGACCTGCAACTAATGCGATTGCAATGAGTGCATATTTCCAGAGTGGGTAACGATTCATAAATAATGCTCGGTTGTAAAAGCTGCTTTTTAGGGCAGCTTGTTAAGTAGGCTGGTAATTAAATCGCTTTAATTGTGTTTTTAGGTAACAGTGTTTGTACGGCTTGACGTTGAATTTGAATCACTGTGTTTGCAGCAATTTCAATGCTGATAAAGTCATCTGCCACTTTAGTGATTTTGCCAACAATGCCACCGGTTGTGACGACTTCATCACCTTTTTGTAATGCTGCAATCATGGCTTTCGTTTCTTTTGCGGTCTTCATTTGTGGGCGAATTAGCATAAAGTAAAACAACACGAAGATGACAATCATCGGTAAAAAACTCATTAAATCACTACCTGGTGCGCCGCCAGCGGCATAAGCGTTACTAATCAACACGGTTTATTTCCTTTTAAATTTAAAAATTTGCCTTACATTTTAGCATATCAAGTCTTATTGTTTGCACAGCACAAATAGGGATAACAAAAGCCATACTTAACCCCAAAAGCCATGCTTAACCCAAGGTGGCGCGTTTTCGTTTAAATTCAAGTACAAATTCGTTAAATGTACCTGCTTCTATGCTGTCACGCATGCCTTGCATAAGCACTTGGTAGTAATGTAGGTTATGAATGGTGTTTAAGCGCGCACTGAGTATTTCGCCCACTTTATGTAAATGGTGTAAATAAGCGCGAGTGAAGTTTTGGCAGGTGTAGCAGCTACAATAAGCGTCTAGTGGCGCGGTATCGAGCTTGTATTGCGCGTTTTTGATTTTTACATCGCCATATTGGGTGAATAGCCAGCCGTTTCGCGCGTTACGCGTTGGCATGACGCAGTCAAACATATCAACGCCTTCAGAAACGGCCGCGACTAAATCTTCAGGCGTACCAACGCCCATTAAATAACGCGGTTTGTTTTCAGGCATTTTAGGTGCTGTGTGCGCCAAGATGCGCAACATATCGTCTTTAGGTTCGCCAACTGACAGGCCACCAATGGCAAAGCCATCAAAATCAATTTCGCGTAATCCTTCTAGCGAAACATCACGCAAGTCTTCAAACATGCCGCCTTGAATAATGCCAAACAGCGCGTTTGTGTGATGGCTCGCACCTGCGGCGTTGGCAGCGTCTTCAACGACTTGCCGTGCTTTATGCACTGTCTTCGCCGTTTCATCCTTGCCGCCTTGCATCTGCATCGCTTGTGAGATTGACATATCTTGGTAGATGTCAAACGCTGCACGGCTGCGTTTGGCCCAGCGCAAACTTAACTGCATCGAATCATTCGCTTCTGTGTGCGTGGCGGGGTAGGGCGTGCATTCGTCAAAGATCATCACAATGTCTGAATTCAATACTTTTTGAATGCGCATCGATTCTTCAGGTGTTAAAAAGCAAGAGTCGCCGTTAATTGGCGAGCGAAACTTAACGCCCTCTTCACTAATTTTACGCATGGCACCCAAGCTCCACACCTGAAAACCGCCAGAGTCAGTAAGTATCGGGCCATTCCAGCCCATAAATTTATGCAAGCCACCATGTGCGGCAACCGCCTCTAAACCTGGGCGTAACCATAAATGAAACGTATTGCCTAAAATAATATGTGCGTTGATTTCTTTTAACTCTAATGGCGACATAGCTTTAACTGTGCCATAAGTGCCAACCGGCATAAAAGCGGGTGTTTGCACATCACCATGCGCTAAATGCACGGTGCCACGGCGCGCTTTTAAATTGTTCGTTGAGGGGGTGTTAAATAATGTGAATTGCATGCGAAATGTTGTTAAGTTAGCTTAATTTTTGAGTTGCCATATTAACATGCGACTACCTTTTTGCTGAAATAGCAGAATGGGTTGACGCGAGCGTGGTCTGCTTTGCTATACTCTAATTTGTAAAATTAATATCAAGAGTACAAAGCAAATGGCTGAAACCCCAGTTCGTACACGTCGTAAACCAACTGAAAACCCGTCATTACGTGAGCGCGGCATTTATTTATTGCCCAACTTATTTACCACAGCAGCATTGTTTGCAGGCTTTTTTGCGATTGTACAAGCCATGAATGGCCGTTATGAGCTGTCTGCGATTGCAATTTTCATCGCCATGATTATGGATGGTCTAGATGGCCGAGTAGCACGTATGACGAATACGCAGAGTGCATTTGGTGCGGAATATGATAGCTTGTCAGACATGGTGTCATTTGGTGTAGCGCCTGCGCTAGTGGTGTATGTGTGGGCATTGCAACCGCTAAACAAACTTGGCTGGATAGCCGCATTTATTTATTGCGCTTGTGCGGCGCTTCGTTTGGCACGATTTAACACCAAATTAGATTCACAAGACAAACGCTACTTTCAAGGCTTGCCCAGCCCAGCCGCAGCAGCTTTAATTGCGGGTATGGTTTGGGTTGCGCAGGAATACAATATTAAGGGCCATGATGTGTTTTTTCCTTGGCTGAAAATGCCTTGGATGGTGTTCGGTATTACATTATTCGCGGGCTTGAGCATGGTCACAGATCTTAAGTTTTACAGCGGTAAAGACATCAATCTTAAAGCCAGCGTGCCATTTATATTTATCTTTTTGATAGTGCTGGTGTTGGCCATATTGTCTTACAGCCCGCCAGAGGTCTTATTCACCGTTTTTGTAGTTTACGGTTTATCGGGTTATGTGATCTGGTTGCGTGAACGATTTAATATCTAAAACTATTAGGCGCTTTAATAAATTCAATTGGGCGCTGCCTTGCTTGTAAAACAATAAAGCGCTATATTTACAATATGATTTCAAACGCATATTTTCAAGTTCTCACTGTTCTATTAGCCAATTCTTCGGCTGGTATGCATTTACGCGCATTGCATAAGTGCTACCTAAATCTGCGCTAGCCGCAGACTACCACGCTCCCAAACACACTTAAAGTTACTGTATTGCCGCTATTTACTGGCTTTAAAGCCCAAGTAGCAGGTAAAATTATTGATAATTTGCGGCTTGCATCTAAAAGCGCCGCGTCCAAAAGATTGAGAAAACATGATGACAAATATCACACACAACAAAAATGAATTAATTATATTTGACACCACCTTGCGCGATGGCGAGCAAAGCCCGGGTGCTGCAATGACTAAAGAAGAAAAAATCCGTATTGCCCGCCAACTTGAAAAATTGGGCGTAAACGTGATTGAAGCAGGCTTTGCTGCGGCTAGTCCGGGTGACTTTGAAGCAATTTCTGAAATTGCTAAAATGATTAAAACTTCTACCGTTTGCTCATTAGCGCGCGCCAGTGAAAACGATGTGCGCCGTGCTGGTGAAGCCATTAAACATGCTGCCAGTGGCCGCATTCATACGTTTATTGCAACCAGCAAAATCCACATGGAAAACAAATTGCGCATGACCGAAGACCAAGTGGTTGCGCGTGCTGTGCAAGCCGTTAAATGGGCGTTGGAATATACGCCTGACGTAGAGTTTTCAGCTGAAGATGCTGTGCGCTCTAAGATTGATTTTTTAGTGCGTGTGTTTGATGCAGTCATTGAAGCAGGTGCTACAACGATTAACGTACCTGATACAGTGGGTTACTCTGTGCCTGCACCTTGGGGCGAAATGATGGCGACTTTGATTAAGCGCGTTAAACATGCTGACAAAGTGGTATGGAGCACGCATTGCCACAACGATTTAGGCATGGCAGTGGCTAACTCATTGGCGGCTGTAATGGGTGGCGCGCGCCAAGTAGAGTGCACCATTAACGGCTTGGGTGAGCGCGCAGGTAACGCTAGCTTAGAAGAAGTGGTGATGGCGGTGCGTACTCGCCGTGATATTTTCAACTTAGAGACTTCTATTGATGCCACACAAATTGTGCCAACATCAAAATTAGTTTCAACGATTACAGGCTACCCAGTGCAGCCTAACAAAGCGATTGTTGGCGCTAATGCGTTCGCACACGAAAGCGGCATACATCAAGATGGCGTGTTGAAACATCGCGAAACGTATGAAATTATGCGTGCAGAAGATGTGGGTTGGAACGCGAATAAATTAACTTTGGGCAAATTGTCTGGTCGTAATGCTTTCAGAACGCGCTTGAAAGAATTAGGCATTGAGTTAGAAAGTGAAGATTTATTGAACGCCGCTTTTGCAAGATTTAAAGATTTGGCTGACAAAAAATCTGAAATTTTTGATGAGGATTTGCATGCTTTAGTCAGTGGTGAGTTTGTGCATGAGGCTGATGAACACTATAAGTTAGTCTATTTGCAAGTAGCCAGCCAGACAGGTGAAATACCGCATGCGGTCATTACCTTGAGCGCAGATGGTAGCGAAACCCGCGCAGAATCAGATGGTGGTGGCCCAGTGGACGCGACATTTAAGGCTATTGAAATCATGGTGAATAGCGGTGCTGAATTGCAATTATATTCGGTGAATAACATTACCAGCGGCACAGACGCGCAGGGTGAAGTGACGGTGCGTTTATCAAAAGGTGGTCGCATTGTGAATGGGCAGGGTGCGGACACCGATATTGTGGTGGCTTCAGCCAAGGCTTATTTGAATGGTTTGAATAAATTGCACAGTAAATTAGAGAAAATGAATCCGCAGCTTTAAGTGCGTTAATCAAACCAGAAAGACTGCATGTCATTATTTGACGATCTGAAAATTCAAGCGCAAAAAGCGCTTGAAAAACAAACTATTGTAGCTAATTTAAGTGCTGAGCAAATGGCTAGCCGTAACGCTAAACTCAAAGAAATTTATGAGTATTGGCGTGAGTTTGTTGAGTTGATTAAAGTCATTCAGCCTGACTTTCCGCAAGTAATTGTTTTGCCAAGTGTAGGAGATATGTCTGGGTTGAAAGTACTCAGCCCATACTCTGATTGTCGGCTTAAAACGCAAGCGAATCAGAGTTTTTCTGATGAAATTGACTACGTGACTATTTTGTTTTTTTATCAAGCACCACAACATTTTTCTTTAAGAAAAGAAGTTGGTGCAATTGCAAATAGAGTGAAAGATTTACTGTGGCGCTATGGCATTGTGCACAACGTTGAAGACATCAAAAATGAGCAGGAACGTATTACAGAAATAGACTTTAATATACCTTGGCAAGTAAAGGGTGCAGTCACAGTAACCCCTTTACCACAGTCTAGTGCATTACATTTTTCGCTAAAAAATATTGGTAAATTAGGTGAAACAGAGCTGGAGATGCCGTTTGATCAGATAAACACTATATTTTTAGATGAGCTTTCTAAATTATTGTTAGGTCAATCTAATGGTTTTTGGAAGCTAGCTAAATTTTAGCTTCGTAGATGCGTATATTCAGGCAACATCAGCAAAAAATGCTGATCCTAGCAGCACTTTTTTGTACCTATTTTATTTGGGGTTCTACATACCTAGCTATTCGTTTTGGCATAGAAAGCTTTCCGCCATTTTTAATGGCAGGCGTGCGATTTACCTTGGCAGGCCTTATTTTATATGGCGTTATGCTTTATTTAGGCTCGCCAAACCCCACTAAAAAACAATGGCTTGGTGCAGGGGTAGTGGGTATTTTGTTACCAGCGCTGGGCAATGGTACGGTGTGTTATGTGCAGCAAACTATTTCTTCCAGTGTGGCGGCGTTGGCAATTGCTACAGCGCCTATTTGGATGGCGATATTTGCCAGTATTTGGGGGCATGCGATTTCAAAACGTGAGTGGCTGGGTATCATGATTGGTTTTGCTGGCATTGTATTGCTTAATTTTGGTGGTAGTTTGCAGGGTGACATGTTGAGTGCGTTTCTGCTGGTATTTGCCGCTGCTAGTTGGTCGTTTGGCTCAGTGTGGGGCAAGCATTTGTCTCAGCCAAGCGGCTTAATGGCGCCAGCTTGTCAGATGCTAGTGGGTGGCGTTAGTTTGCTAATTTTTAGCGCGATACAAGGTGAAGCTTGGCCACAAAATATTAGCGCTAAATCATGGGGTGCAATGCTGTTTTTAATCGTCCTAGGCTCAATTGTAGCTTATAGCGCTTACCAATATTTACTTAGAACTGTGCGTCCGCTGGTGGCTTCAAGTAATACTTTTGTTAACCCGATTGTGGCATTTGCCGTGGGTATTTGGTTTGCCAACGAGGCGGTAACTAGCCATGAATATTTAGCACTTGCGGTAATCTTAGTGGGTGTATTTTTAGTGCTATCTCAAAACAACAAAGAAATTAAATGAACATGAAACAAAATCTTGCCTTATTTGACCTAGACAATACTTTGCTTGCAGGCGACTCTGATTATAATTGGAGCTTGTTTTTAATTAGTGAGGGCTTGTTAGACGAGAAAACACATCACGACCGTAACGAGCAGTTTTATTTGGATTATAAAAACGGTTGTTTAGATATTGTTAAGTTTTTGAAATTTCAACTGCAGCCTTTGAGCCAGCATCCTAAAAAGTTTTTAGATGAGTTGCATGTGAAATACATGCAAAAAGTGATTCGCCCGATGATGACAGCCAAGGCGCAAGTGCTGGTGAATCAACATAAAGCGGCAGGTGATTTATGCATTGTTATTACCGCCACCAACAGCTTTGTCACCAAACCAATTGCCACGGCTTATGGCATTGAGCATTTAATTGGCACTGACCCAGAACAGCTAAATGGTGAATTTACAGGTGGTGTTTCAGGTGTGCCGAGTTTTCAAGAGGGTAAAGTCACGCGTTTAAACGCATGGCTGGCAGAGCGAGGCCAAACTTTAAGTGACTTTGAAACCAGTTATTTTTACTCGGATTCGCACAATGACTTGCCGTTAATGAAACTGGTGACTAACCCTGTGGCAGTGGATGCAGACGCAACCTTAACGGCTTACGCCAATGAGCAAGATTGGCCGCAGATTAGCTTGCGTTGAGTTGAATGTATGAGCCTCAACAGCTCAAGCGCGATGTAGTAAAATCTCTAACACAAACTTACTGCCCGCATAAGCTAGCAATAAAAACACAAAGCCCGCTAAAGCCAAACGCGTAGCTTTGCGGCCACGCCAGCCAAACTGGTAGTGCCCTAACAGTAAGCCGCCATAAATCAACCATGAAATCATCGTGAAAATATTTTTATGATTAAGCTTCATGGCTTGATGAAAAATTTCTTCTGAAAATAATATGCCGCTAATAAGTGTTAGCGTTAGCAAGACGAAGCCCAAGGCTATCGCGCGAAAGAGTAGAATTTCCATCGGTAGCAATGGTGGAAAATTCGGTAGCTCAATCCAAGTACTTTGATTATGCAGTTTGCGCTCAGCCAAGCTCATCAATAGTGCGTGTAGAGCTGCAAAGGTGAATAAACTGTATGCCAACAGCGCGACCACAATATGCGCTTTGAAATACGGCATATCGGCGTAGTTAATAAAGTGCGTGTCACGAATAAAACCTTGCATAAGTACTACAACCGCTGCAATTGGCAGCGCAAAAGCTTGCAGTGATTGCAAGTTCTGTTTGAGTTGAGTGGCTAGCCAGTAGATCAGAATAGTGATCCACAGCACAGCTGAAAGCGCGTTGGTAACGCTTAAATTGATGGAGTAATAAAACAACGTTATGTCTAGCAACCACGCATGTAAAAGAATGGCGATACCCAACACAATATGGTGCCAGCGTTGTTCATTGTTGGGGTTGCGCCAAAAATTAAAGGCTAATAAACCGTAAATGCCCGCTACGACGATAAATAAATATTTTTCCATGATGTGATTATGGCAAAAGTCAGTGAAATAGCATAGCTTGATGTAAAATTGTTATCAAATATTAAAGGTCATTCAAATGCTAGAAAACTTAACAGGCCGCCTACAAGGCGTTATTAAAAATTTACGTGGTCAAGCGCGATTAACAGAAGAAAACATCGCAGATGCCATGCGCGAAGTGCGTATGGCGCTACTTGAGGCGGATGTAGCCTTGCCTGTCGTTAAAGATTTTATTGCAGCTGTTAAGGCTAAAGCGCAGGGCAAAGAGGTGTTGCAAAGCTTAAGCCCAGGGCAGGCTGTTATTCAGGTTGTGAATGACGAACTCACTGCGTTAATGGGCAAAGAAAATGTCGGCTTAAACTTAGCTGCTGTGCCGCCAGCCGTTATTTTAATGGCGGGTTTGCAAGGTTCAGGTAAAACCACAACATCCGCTAAATTAGCAAAACTACTCAAAGAACAAAAGAAAAAAGTCTTACTCGCCAGTGCCGATATTTATCGCCCAGCTGCTATTGAGCAACTTAAAACACTCGCGAAACAATTAGAAGTCGATTGTTTTGACAGCAACGCAAGCCAAAAACCGCTAGACATTGCCGCCGCAACGCTCGACTTTGCCAAGCGCGGTTACTACGATGTATTGATTTTCGATACCGCAGGTCGTCTAGGTATAGACGAAGCGATGATGGCTGAAATTAAAGCCCTACATGGTTTGTTGAACCCAATCGAAACCCTATTTGTAGTGGACGCTATGCAAGGCCAAGATGCGGTTAACACTGCCAAAGCATTTGGCGAAACACTGCCGCTGACAGGTATTGTATTAACCAAGCTAGATGGTGATGCAAGAGGTGGCGCTGCGTTGTCAGTGCGCAATATCACTGGCAAGCCCATTAAATTTATTGGTGTGAGCGAAAAGGTAGATGGCCTAGAGCCATTTTACCCAGAGCGTATGGCCAGCCGCATTTTGGGCATGGGTGACGTGCTGGGTTTAATTGAGCAAGCGCAAAAAAATGTGGATATGGCTGAGGCCAAAAAAATTGCCGATAAAATTAAATCAGGCACAAAGTTTGACCTTGAAGATTTTAAAATGCAAATGACCCAAATGCGCAATATGGGCGGCATGGATGCGCTGATGGATAAAATGCCAGCCCAATTATCTGGCATGGCCGCTAAACTCAATAGCGCTGATGCAGACAAATCACTACGCCGCATTGAGGGCATTATCAACTCAATGACCGCCAAAGAGCGCCGCAATCCAGACATAATTAAAGCAACCCGCAAAAAACGGATTGCCGATGGTAGCGGTGTACAGGTGCAAGAAGTCAACCGTATGCTCAAGCAATTTGAAGAGACGCAAAAAATGATGAAAATGTTTAGCAAAGGTGGCATGTCAAAAATGATGCGTGGCATGGGTAGCATGATGGGCGGTAAATTGCCAGGCATGCGCTAAATGCAGTTCTTAAATGTAATATAGTTTGCACCAGCTACTTGCCAGATACTTTTAAGAGAATTTCAAGATACATTCTAGCGACTCTATTTATATCGAGTTACTGAGTAAAACCTTTTGACTGCAATGCTATGTGATTGAAATTTAAACGGTAATTTATTAGTCATAAAAATTTAATTTTCAATTTAAAAAGTTCAATTATTGCGTAAAAATAAAGTCTGTAAAAAGTTAAGTTATTTCTGTAATTAGCATTGACCAAGTCTGAAGTTTCTTGCATAATTGCGCCCTTTCGTAGGTGATGCAAATTAACTACGAAATAAATATAGCAA
>JANNBX010000013.1:0-18503 GCA_031385945.1 Methylophilaceae bacterium
CCTAGTCATGGTGAAGGTATTGAAAATGGTAAGCACTTTAAACATGATAATCGTCTTACCTATCAATCTAATTTAAAATTAAACATTGACCGTCTGCTCTATTATGCAAAATAGTATGCACAACCCATCATTCAAGCGGGACAGCGTTGCTGCCCCTTAATTTATACGTTAGCCATTTCGAGAGTTTATATGCGTTATCAGGGCAAAGTTATAAATTGGAAAGACGATCAAGGGTTTGGTTTTGTCATTCCTAACGGTGGCGGCCAAAAAGCATTCGTGCATATAAAAGCATTTTCTAATAGTTTTCATCGTCCCACTGAGGGTGATCTCATTACTTATGAGCTTGCTACTGATGAAGGAAATCGTTTTTTTGCAAAAAATATTCGGTTTGCAGGAGATTCCGCAGTATCTAGCGCTTATGGTAAACCTAGCTCAATAAGCACTTATTTTGTTGTTACATTTTGTCTACTTATTACCTTTTGTGCTTCACTGGGTATACTGCCGTTTACGATTTTAGGTCTGTACTTCGTTGCAAGTGTCGTCACTTTTCTTGCATATGCCATAGATAAGTCAGCTGCTAAAAGTGGCCAATGGAGAACTAAAGAGAGTACGTTGCATTTATTCAGCTTAGTTGGTGGGTGGCCTGGTGCGTTAGTCGCACAAAAAACGTTCAGTCATAAATCCAGAAAACAAGAATTTCAAACCGTTTTTCGGGCAACAGTTGTTGCTAACTGTTTTGCTTTGGGTTGGCTATTACTAACAAAAAGTGGCGCTAACTTTCTAAGCGCCATCATGGGTTAAGTTACATAAAATACCCAATCTGTTGTTTAAGCAATACTCTCTAAAGCAGGACTCCCAAGTCGGCTATGAGGCATAACATGAAAGCTATCCACCCCGTATTTTTCTTTATCTTTTTAATCAGCACTAGTAGCGCTTTAGCTGATGAATTATTTCCTGAAAAGGCAATCATGTTCGACACGGTAGCTGATGCATTAACTTTTCTTAAAACAAAACCCTCTGTTTCGTTCACGACTACTCAACCAGATGGCTGGATAATTGCCAATGACTCCTCTCCTTTTAGTGTTTGGTCATTCGTACCTCAAGTTCATTACGCTTATCCTGCTGTTATAAAAAGAGAATTAGTACAAAATGAAAAAGGTGGTGTACACATTAAAATGACCGCACTGTGTCAAGCAGAAAAAAAGCTATGCGACAAACTCATCAGCGAGTTCGAAGAAATGAACAATAAATCTGCTAAAAATATTCAAAAGAAAATTACTGAATAAATGCTTAATGTCTGACCCGTTATACAGGTAGCACACCAAACAGCTCAATACCATGATCAAACATAATTGATAAATTTAAGCTTGAAGTTACCACTCACGAGCTTGAAATTTAACTTTGCGCTAGTCAATTTTCTGTTGCAAATACACTAAAAGTCTTTACACATATTGCCCTCACTTTATTAGTGGGCTTCTTGTTATATAGCCTGGCAACGGGCTTAATCATACAACTTAAACAATGCAGTGTTAAACGATTGCAATTCTTTAAACTAGAAATGGTTTACGTCAATAAAAATGACTTATCACCATAGTGAGTCAAGAAATGCTTTTTATTATTACTGCGCAAATTTTTCAGCTAGCCTTCATTTGGCATATCAGGGTTTATCGTCGGCTTTAATTAACAATCAATTTCTAGCATCTTTTAACACTCTCAAAATTAGGAAAAATATGGAAATACCTTTAGGCATTAAACAAGCGATTATCGCCATTTTAGGAACTCTGGCAATTAGTACCTTGCTTGCACTTTATGAGCTACTGATTGGCGCTTCATCAGGTGGTGAGTTTATTTTTGCAATTATTATTTATGCTTTACTGTGTATTTTGCCTTATAAAATCAGTCATCAAAGTAATGCTGCGCGTTATGTTTATTTAGGTATCTCAATTGTTTCTATGTTGAGTATTTTTGCTTTTGAATATGAAGAATACAAACTTGAGTTGATTTTTTCTTTAGTGTTAATACCAGTTGAAATATTCATTTTATATAGACTATTTCAAAAAGAAGCATCTAGTTGGTTTTTATCAAAATAAAATTAGTTGTAATTTTAAGTCACTTACAGCTGGCCGATGCTGGCTTTAATCACAAGAAAAAAGATGCCTACCCTACAATTACATCACTACAAAAATCAAACTTTACCTTACGTTGCTAAGGTTGTTTCTGACAATAACGGAAAAACTACACTGCTATTTTTAGATAAGATTCAAGTCAAAAAATCTGCTGATAGTAGCTATGGAGATTATCAAGTGACAGTAAGCGGGGAAGGGTTTTATCGTATTGGTAACACTAAGCCAGACGATGGCGGTTATCGCTTATTTTACACAACGCCTATAGGCAATAAATTCCCATTTATAAAAGATAGTACTCAAATTGACGATATAAAATCGAGAGTTGCCCTTGGTGAAACTATTTCTCAAATTGTTTTAGCTTTGGGTTTATAGGTTTTTGCATACCTATTTATCAAGCACTAGCTAAAGCGAGTGCCATGAATTAAACTTTGGTCATCGACTTAATTCAATATTGAAAGAGATGAGATGACCACTCAAGAATCCCCTAGACCTCCCTTTCCTCCTTTTGATTTAGCAGGCGCTCAAAAGAAAGCGCGGCTTGCAGAAGACGCTTGGAATAATCGCGATGCAGAAAAAGTTTCGATGGCTTATACGCCCGATAGTATATGGCGTAACCGTGCAGAATTTTTGCATGGGCGTGCAGAAATTGTCGCGTTTTTAAAGCGTAAATGGGCTAATGAGTTAGAGTACAGGCTAATCAAAGAGGTTTGGGCATTTAGCGGTAACCACATTGCTGTGAGGTTTGCGTATGAGTGGCGTGACGATAGCGGAAGCTGGTTTAGAAGCTATGGCAATGAGAATTGGGCGTTTGATGAAAATGGGTTTATGGAAAAACGCTTTGCTAGCATTAACGATTTACCCATTCAAGAAATCGAGCGCAAGTTTCACTGGCCGCTTGGCCGGCGTCCTGATGACCATCCAGGCTTAAGTGATTTAGGGCTTTAACTTCACCTACTTTATGCACAACAAAAAGCCACTTTTCAGTGGCTTTTTGATTTTATTAACTTTGCCTAATATTTTATTAAGCTAGTTTTTAAACTAACTTTACTAGAATTACTTAAGTTATTACCAATAACGACGGTCGTTACCTCGGCCATTATTGTGTTTATAACGTTTGTCATGTTTGCGATTATCGCGCCAATCGTCATGGTCGTCATCGTCATAGTTTGAGCGAATAATGTATTGCGGTTGCGCATAACTAACACGTTGACGGTCATCTTCTGTCACCGCCACACGCACGCGAATGTTATCACCTGGGTCATTTGGCGAGGTAGTTGTATATGTGCGACCGTTGTAGCGATAATTCACTAAGTAGCCACGGCTTATCGTCTGCCAGTTATCCACGGTGGTGCAACGCTCAACTGGACGCTCATAACTACGGGTAATCTGGTTGTTGTAGTTACGTTGATTATTATCAACACGGTCACCCACTATGGCACCTAAGCCAGCACCTACGGCCGCCGCCGCCACACGGCCACTACCTCGGCCAATTTGGCTACCCAACAAACCACCTGAAATACCACCAATAATAGCGCCTGTATTTGAGCGACCACCTTGGTAATTATTATCGTAACTGGTGTTTTCACGAATGTACTCTGTGCGGCATTCTTGACGTGGATTATTCACACGCTCAGTTTGTGGTGTCACTGAAATCACACGGGCATTGTCAAAATATTCGTCTTGATGTTCTGCCATTGCGGGCATTGCAAAACCTGAAGCCAACACCACTGGCAACATTAAACCTGTTTTTAAACCTGCTTTTAAATTAGATAATTTAATTTTAACGTTTTGCATATTCGTCTCCTAGAGTCATCGCTTGTTGATTAGCGAGATGGTCATAAAACGACCTTAAGTACGCAATTGCCTACAGCTATTTGTTAATAATTTGTAACTAATGATTTTACGTAGTTAATGGTTTTTTACATTTTAAGCTTGTTTTGCAACAAACGTAGTGTGCCTAATTAGTAATAAAATTAAAAAAGTTTAAGATTGCGATACTTTCAGTAAAGCACTTTTATCCGCCATTTCAATTTGTCCACGCCCTAGTATTACCCAGCCATTTTGCTCAAAATACTTCAGTTGGCGGCTCACCACTTCGCGCGCTGTGCCTAGCTCATCGGCTAATAATTGGTGAGTTTTGGTAATATGATTAGTGTTGCTTTCTAGTAGTAACTTGGCTAAACGCGCGTCTAGTCGATGAAAAGCCACTTCATCTAGTAACACAATTAAATCAGTAATAAGTGCGCCGTAGTTTGTCATTACAAAAGTACGAAATATGGCTGAATCAATCATTAGTTGGTTAAATACTGCTTTGGGCACAATCACATCACGGACTGGCTCTTCAACCACTGTACTAGCGGGGTAATCGCTGTGACCTAATAAGCAAGTGGTGGTCAGTACGCAAGTTTCGCCAGCCGATACACGGTAGAGTAAAATTTCGCGCCCACCAGCAGAGAGTTTATAGACACGTGATTGTCCTTCTAAGCGCATGACAAAAGCGTGGCAAGAGTCACCTTCGCGATAACCGATTGTGCCAATTGGCGCTTCAATAATGCGTGAGCCTTTAGCCAACAATTCTCGAGCACTTGGTTCTAGTTTAGCAAGAAGCGCAAACTGCGTAAGCCAATGTAGTGGCTCTGCTTGTGAAGTTGCTGTCATGCTTGTCTCCCGATTGCTGGTTAAATGATTTTTTGAATACTATGTATAAGATCTTATACCAAAAAAATAGGCGCTGTTATCTGTTGTGTTGTTTTTTTAAAGACTAATTATTTAACTTGCTAGCGCTCCGCTTGGCTTTTCTTGCATGCCATTTTTCAAGTTTGGCTTTACGCTCAGCCTCACTCATCTTATTGATACGCGCTTTAAATTTTGCACGTTGTTCAGGGTTCATTTTTTGCCAACGCTCACGCAAAGCTTTACGCTCGTCTGGCGGCAAGTCTCTGAATTTTTGAATATGTTGTTTAACGCTAAATTTGTCTTCTGGGCTTAAATTTTTAAAACGCTTTAAATGTATTTTTGCTTGTTCACGTTGCTCAGGGTTCATACTCGCCCACCTAGCAGCGCCTTGACTCAGCTTATGTTGGCGCTCTGCTGGCAAGCTGTTCCAATGATGCTTCATACTAGCTAGCGTTTCTTGCTGTTGCAAACTAAGACTCTGCCAAGTAATCGGCGCTAATGACGTATCAGATTGCGTACTTGATTGCTTACTGGGTTGCGAACTCGCTGACGAATTAGCTTGCAAACTTGGCTGCAAAATAGGCGCCGCACGAGATGACAAATCCGATACTTCATCCACAGATGTAGCCACTTGGCTGTAAGCACTTATCGGCAGTAAAAGCGTGCTGATAGCTAACCATATTATTGATATTTGACGATAGTATTTCATTGCTTTTCACCCCCTGTCGGTGATTTTTTAGAAGGCATAGTGGTTGATTTTTGAATGCTATATTCTTGAATACTGGATTTTTGAGTACTGGATTTTCGAATACTGGATTTTTGAAAACTTGGTTTCTGCGTAACGAATTGTTGAGGATTTATAGCTTGCGAATTCTTATTTTCTGACGCAAGTTGCGTCATGGCGAAGTCAAATGCGGTTGAGTCACCATCTAAATCGCCTAATAACTCAATAAAATCAATAGGTAAGCCGTTATCGTCTGGCATATTCCGTGCTTGATTAAGCGTTGAAAAGCAAAGTAAAAACAGTGCAATGCTACACTTCATTTTCAATAACTTTTTCTTTGGTTTTTTTAAATATGCTTTCGCTGCTATTTTCTAAAGTGTTATCTCTAGTATTTTCTTTGCTATTTTCTTTGCTATTTTCTTTGCCATTTTCTGTTTCTTTGAGCTGTTGCAGTGTATTTAACTGCGCTTCATCACTTAACCAAACTAAAAAATAAGGGTCACTCATCACCTCAAGCTCTACTTCTACAGATTCAGCGTTACTTAATACTTCTAGCATCGCGACTTGCTCATCTGATTTTTGCGCATCAATTTTAAACGTGTGCTCAGCGTATTTATCTGATAAAAAAACTGGGTTATAAACATAAAAAACACCAATAATAAGACAAAATGCGAGCGAGCTAACAGGGATCAAATACTCAGCAATTAAGCGCTTATCAAACCAGCTGCGCCGTGCTTTTAGTGCCTGCTCACGCCTATTGATCAGCTCACTGCGCGTAATGCTATCGAGCGTATTTGCACTATCATCTAAACTAACTTTAATTTTTTGTTCAAATGAACTGCTATCTAGTTGATTCATTTTTCTACCCATCAAATATAGTGATGTTGCAACTGTTCTCGCAACTTTTCTAGCGCTCTGGCGTAATGTGTTTTGACGCTGCTTTCTGAGCATTTCATCACAATCGCGGTATCACGAATATCTAGCCCCTCCCATAATCGCAGTAAAAAAACTTGTTGCTGGCGAAGTGGTAAGCCACTTAACGCTACGTTTAACGCAGTGCTAAACTCTGCGTCTTGCAATAATTTGTCTGGCGTTTGGTCAGGCGTATCGGCAATTTGTTCTAGGCCATCTTCACTATCACTTTCGTCATCCGCGAATGATAACCAACTGCGCAGTCGGTTGCGCACCGATTGCCGCCGATGCCAATCTAAAATACGTGTTTGCAAAATAGTGTAAAACAGTGGTTTCCAATCTTTTGGCGGTTTATCGCTATATTTTTGTACAAGCTTCATCATAGCGTCTTGCACAATATCGAGCGCATCATCACGGTTAAGCGTTGCAATTTGGGCCATGCGAAATGCGCGGCTTTCAATAGAAGCTAAAAATTCTTGCATAACATGATGATGCACTACTTTGTGTAGCTGCTAATTAAATTAATGCTTAGCAGCTACATGTGCTGCGCGCTTATCTAAGCGATGATTAATGCGCGCACCTTTACGGTCTAAGTGGTTATCAATACGATCACCTTTACGATCTAAATGTTGATCAATACGATTACCTTTTTGCTCTAGTGCATTGGCTTTATTTTCATGTCCATTAGCGCGGGCAACGTCAGCTTTTGCATCTAACTTGCTTTCAATACGGTCACCTTTTCGATCTAATTTATTTTCAATATGATCACCTTTTTTGTCTAAGTGTTGCTCAATTCGGCCGCCTTTTGCATCCAAATGTTCACCATTTGCAGCCATTACGCCAGCAGATACCATTAACGCTAATAAACTACTTGCAACTAACATTATCTTTTTCATGTTCATTTCTCCATTTTTGTTGAGAGCTGAAAATATTGCCCTTACTGATTAAAACGCAGTGTTTTAAGCTTTGACGACAAGCACTACTAAAAATAGAATTATTTGTATACAAAAAAGCCCGCTAGTTTAATTAAACTAGCGGGCTTTTTTAATAAATAAACCTTACTCTTGAATAGCTGGCGGGCCTTTAAAGCGGTTTTTCTCACCTAATACAAACCAGAATACCGCCATAACGACCAACATACCAATAGTGACATAAAGCACTTTTTCATTTGGTGGTTGCACACCCACAAAAACCAAAAATGCGCCGCCAATTACGGCTAATACACCTACTGACTTAGACATGCCTTTTAAATCAAACGGGCCTTTGTGCTTCCACGATTTGCCTTCTGCTAACAAACCAGCAGAGGTTGTCATAATGTAGGAAATATACAAAAATACTGCACAACCCACGGCTAACACGCTAAAAGCAGCGGCATAAAGTGTAGCAGCAACCGCCAAAATAGCGCATGCCCAAATAGCGGCAACAGGCGTTTTAAGCGTTGGGCTAACCGTACGTAACAAGCCTGAAGCTGGCAAACCACCATCACGCGCAAATGCATACATCATGCGCGATGTAGAAGTTAAGCAAGCCAAACCGCACAAAAAGTTAACCGCAAAAATACCTAAGCCAAGCACTACTTTTAACGCTGGTGGCAATGTGCCTAATAGCGCATCGAAGAAGCCAAAGCCTTGTTTTACACCTGTGGTTACATCGGGCATAACCAATACAAAAGTACAGATCATCACATAGCCAAAAATTGCTGAATAAGCTACCGAACTAATAATACCCTTAGGCACGGTGCTGGCTGCATTGCGCGTTTCTTCAGCGGTATGTGCAGATGCATCAAACCCAGTAATAGTATAAATGGCCAGTAATAAACCTAACAAAAATGGAAATACCATGCCCTCTGATGCCGGCCAAATACTGCCTTCTGTACCTGTAAAATTAGTAAATGTGTAAAGACGAGAAAAATCAAGTGGTGTTTGGTTGTAGGCGAGTAATGAGCCTGTTAAAACTACGGCAATTACTAAGATTAAATAACCTGATATATCAGTAAGTAACGTAGTTAATTTAGGAAAGCGATAAATCAAAACAGCTTGAATTGCCGTGAATAACGTAATGAAAAACACTTGGTGTGTATAGCCAAAACCTGACACATCAATGCCTAATATTGGCGCAGCTAAGCCTTTGAAAAAGAAGTCATACACCCCAAAATTAACTGATGCTACGACAAAAATTAAACCGAGCAAATTAAACCATGCCGTACACCAGCCATAACCTTTGCCACCTAAAATTGAACCCCAGTGGTACAAACCGCCTGCTGTTGGGTAGCTAGACGATATTTGCGCCATGGCTAGCGCCACAATAATGGCAAAACCAGCGCCTACCAACCAACCAATACCGACAGATGCACCACCTGCAGCACCCAAAGCGAGTGGAAAAGCGGAAATACCACCTGCTAAAATACAAATGATTGAAAACGAAATGGCGAAATTAGAAAAAGTACCCATGTGGCGATTTAGCTCTTGCTCATAACCCATCTTCTTGAGCGTAACTGCATCATTGTCTTGCGTTTTTACTTCACTCATTTGCTGCTCCCTTTTATTAAAGATTATTGCAATTAAATGGTTCTTTTAAACTCATACATTTTAAGTATAAGTTGATACCGCTATAAATCAAGTACCAGTTTGTAAAAAGATTTAGTGCCATTTGTTCAAGCACAAATCATGCTTGCGACATCACACAATATCAGCGCATAATTATTTTAACGTTTGTATTCATAAGGTATTTTTAGGCTGACTAAATGAAATATCAATATACTATTGCGTCACTAACTTATCAATTCGCAGATTTAAAAGACGTGCTGGCAAAAGCCACACCTGCCCGCTCGGGCGACTATTTAGCTGGCGTAGCGGCTGATACTTACGCTGAGCGTATGGCGGCTAGAATGTGTTTAGCACAGATTCCACTAGCGCAGTTTTTAGAAGATTTAATCATTCCTTATGAGTCAGATGAAGTGACTCGACTGATTATTGATACGCACAACAAAGCAGCATTTGCACCGATTAGTCACTTAACCGTGGGTGATTTTCGTGATTGGTTATTATCTGACTTAGCTGATTCAGCTACTTTAAAGCGCGTTTCAACAGGTATTACGCCAGAAATGGCGGCAGCTGTTAGCAAGCTCATGCGTAACCAAGATTTGATTTTAGTGGCTAAAAAATGCCATGTGATTACTAGTTTCAGAAACACTATTGGCCAGCCAGGCCATATTTCAGTGCGCCTACAACCGAACCACCCAACTGACGACATGCGCGGTATTGCCGCTTCAATGTTAGATGGCCTACTATATGGTGCGGGTGATGCGGTGATTGGCATAAACCCAGCAACTGATAGCCTACCCGCGTTGATGGATTTGTATTACATGGTTGATGACGTGATTAACCAGTATGAAATACCTACGCAATCATGCATTTTGACGCATGTGACTAACCAAATTCAGCTTATTGAGCGCGGCGCACCAGTTGATTTAGTGTTTCAATCCATTGCTGGCACCGAAAAAGCCAACAAGAGTTTTGGTATTGATATTGCGCTATTAAAAGAAGCGCAATCGGCAGCGCTATCATTGAATCGTGGCAACCCTGATTTAATGAATGGCGGCAAAAATGTGATGTATTTTGAAACAGGCCAAGGCTCAGTACTCTCTGCAAATGCTAATTTTGGCGTAGACCAGCAAACCTGCGAAGCGCGTGCCTACGCGATTGCGCGGCATTTATCGCCATTACTCACCAATACCGTTGTTGGCTTTATTGGGCCTGAATATTTGTATGACGGCAAACAGATTATCCGCGCAGGGCTAGAAGACCACTTTTGCGGCAAACTATTAGGTGTGCCGCTAGGTTGCGACGTGTGCTACACGAACCATGCTGAAGCTGACCAAGATGATATGGACACCCTAATGACCCTACTCGCCACCGCTGGCTTGACGTTTATTATGGGTATTCCCGGGGCAGATGACATTATGCTTAACTACCAAACAACGTCTTTTCACGATGCCTTATATTTGCGCAAAGTATTAGGGCTAAAACCTGCACCAGAGTTTGAAATATGGCTTAAAAAAATGCAGATTATGGATGAATACGGCAAAGTGCAAGCCATTAAACAAGCGCACCACATGTTACAAAATATGCCTAAGCAGTTGTTGGCGTAAAGGTATTTATGGCTAATCAGGAAATAACCAACATCGACCCTTGGCAACAGCTTAAAAGCTTCACGCGCGCGCGCATTGCTATTGGGCGTGTTGGCAGTAGCTTACCCACCAAAGAGGTGCTAGATTTTGGCTTAAGCCACGCCATGGCGAGAGACGCGGTGCATTTGCCGTTAGATATTGCTGCATTGAAAAGTGATATTGAACAGCTAGGCTTAACAACACACCACGTGCAAAGTAAAGCGCATGACCGTGCCAGCTATTTACTGCGCCCAGATTGGGGTCGCAGGCTCAATGAGCAAAGCTTGAGTGATTTAAAAGGCATAAAGTCTAAATCAATTGACTTACTAATAGTAGTCGCTGATGGCTTATCGTCACTCGCTGTCAGCCGTCATGCCACACCTATGATTGCTGAAATCATAAAATTACTACCTGACAAAACACAACTTGCGCCCATTATTATCGCTAGCCAAGCACGTGTAGCAATTGGTGACGAAATTGGCGAAACCCTCAACGCGCGCATGGTGATTATGCTGATTGGTGAGCGCCCAGGTTTGAGTTCGCCCGATAGTTTAGGTATTTACTTAACGTATCAGCCCAAAGTAGGCTTGAGCGATGCAGATAGAAACTGCATTTCAAATGTGCGTATTGAAGGCCTACAGTACCCCACCGCCGCCAAAAAACTCATGTGGCTGGCAGCCGAGGCACTACGTTTGCAAGTAACAGGTGTTGCGTTAAAAGACGAAAGTGATGTTCAACTAATCAGCTAATTGCCACAACTGTCGCAGATACGTCCTCAAACATAAAGAACTCTGATTGAGGACGTATTGAGCTGATTTAATCAGGAAATCTAGTCTGCTCATTAGCGACTTTTCATTCAAAAAACGCTTCAGAATAAGCTGGATTATCTGTTGTAAATGCTCTTGAAATATTAAGATTAATTTCAAGTGAGTTTCTATCTACTCTTCAAGCTTTAGCGCTCCCTTCCCGCCTCATGAAATGCCTTTCTTACTGGCGACAACAAATACTCCATTACGGTCTGGTCAGCAAGCTTAATTTCCGCTACCACCTGCATGCCAGAAGTAATATTCAGCTTTGCTTGTTCAATCTGTAAGCTTTGCTTATCCAATTGAATAATCGTGCGATATGACAACTGACTCATGGTATTAGCTTGATTCGAACCCGAGTTATTTTGATTATTGCTAGGTGCTGATTTATCGGTTGCATCAGCGCTGACCTGTATCACCTTACCATCTATCATGCCGTATTTTTGAAATGGATAAGCCATGAGCTTAACCTTAACGAGTTGACCTTGATGCACAAAACCCGCATCTTCATTCTTTAACCAGACTTCAGCTTGCAAGGCTTCATCATTTGGCACAAGCGTCATCAGTACTGTCCCAGGGGAGACTACCGTACCTGGTGTATGTGTTGCTAAGTCTTTAACAATCCCTGCTTGTGGTGCTTTGAGTTCGAGTAGGCTGTTTTTATGGCTTTGTTTTACCCATTCTTGCTCTAGTCTTTGGAATTCAGCATAAGTCGCCACCCTATCCGCTTCTAATTTTTGGCGATAGTCAGATTGCACTTGATTAAGTCGTTTTTGTGATTGAGCAATACTCGCTTCCAAGCTCTTGGCGTTAAACTCTTGGGTTCTTAAGTCTTGTTCAGCTTCGATACGGTCACGTTGTTTTTCTTGTCCCATGAGCTTGCCTGCAAAACCATCTTTAACCAATTTATTGTAAGCTACTTCTTGGGCTTGATAGCTAGGCAGCGTTTGCTCATGTTTGTGTTGCACTTCCATAGTGGCACTTAAATCACTGCGTGCTTTCTGTAGGTTAGCATTCTCTGCGGCGATATCGTCTTCTAAGGCACGGCGGTTAGATTGATACTCTGCATAGATGCGATTAAACAATTCGTTGGCATCATTTGCTTGGCGTTTAAACGGTTGACCTGATAACTCTGCTTCAATACGACGAAGCTCTAAAGATTTATGTTGCAATGCAGCTTGCACGGCCTTGCTATCTGCATCTGATAGATTTGCATCCATACGAATGAGTATTTGGTCTTTACTGACTAACTGGCCTTCTTTAATCGTGATTTCTCGCACAATACCAGCTTCTGATGGCTGAACGATTTTAATGTAACTGACAGGAACTAGCTTACCATCCGCTACCGATACAATATCTAATCTACCAAAGATAGCCCACAGCAACATAACCAGGCAGAGTATCAGCAAGCCACGCAACACCATTCTAGGCAATGGTGATGGCGGTCGCTCTTGCACACCTAGAATACCTGGTGCGAAATCGTATACATCTTGCGCTGTATTTTTTAGTATGGCGTTACTAGATATTGTTTTGTGCATTTATAACTGACCATTACCCAAGCTTCACCAATTCCGCACTCCAAGTACTCGGGTTATTCAGCGTTTGCGCTGTCTGACCCAAGCTAGCCGCATTAATGACATTCTGTGCAGCCAATACACCAATACCAATGACATTACCATTTCGACCATATTGATAGGCAATGTCTCCTCCAAGGTCTGCGGTATCACTGCCTGTTTTTAGGCTGGCGGTGAGTCTTGCATCGGTGAGTTGCCAGTTAGCGGTTGCACCTGCAGTGTCAAAAGCAGCCACTAAGCTGGTAAAGTTGAAGTTTTCTATTTTGTTATTACGTAGCTGATCACTACCGCCTAAAGTAAAGCCTGTGACGGCTTCTGCAATGACTTGTAGGTTAATGACGCTCTTATTGGTCGTGCCTGATGCGTACCAGTCTTTTAAGGTCACTTGATCCGTCGTACCGACTTTGACGATTAGGTTATTACCAGTTTTAGTAAGGCTTAAATCACTATAAGCAAAAGCACCACCAAGGCTCAAGGTGTTATCTGCACCTGTAGAGGCATTGATAGTGTCTAGGCCATCACCTTTGTTAAATAATATAATGTCATAGCCTGTACCCGTAGTAATGATGTCATTACCTTTACCACCAATCAGAATGTCGTTGCCAGTACCTGCAGTAATATTGTCATTATCAACACCGCCATCGAGTAGATTATTGCCGACTGTGTCGTTTAAGATATCTGCATAGCCTAGACCTTGTAAGATGTCGTTGCCTCCTGCGGTATCGGTTAAGGTGTTGATAGCACTATTTCCCATGAGGAAGTTAGTGAGGCTATTACCTGTGCCGTTAATGGCAGTCGTGCCTGTCAGGGTTAGATATTCAAGGTTGGTGCCTAATGTATAAGTGAATGCTGATTGCACCATATCATTACCCGCACTAGCAGCCTCTGTCACCACGTCTCCTGCGACATCTACCACATAGGTATCATTACCTAAACCACCAATCATGGTGTCAGCACCTGTGCCACCATTCAAGATATTATTGCCGCTATTGCCAGTTAAGGTATTGGCTAGAGTATTGCCAGTGGCATTGATATTAGTAGCACCTGTGAGCGTTAGTTTTTCTAAATTGGCGCCTAGTGTATAGGTAGCTGATGATTGTATGGTATCTACTTCAGTAGCAACTGTTGAGGTCTCTGTCACTACGTCAGCTGTATCATCGACGATATAGGTGTCATTACCTGTGCCACCAATCAGTGTGTCAATACCTGCACCACCGTCTAATATATTGTTGGCCGTGTTACCCGTTAAGGTATTGGCCAGTGTATTACCAGTAGCGTTAATAACAGCGTTACCAGTGAGGGTGAGTTTTTCTAAGTTAGCACCTAGGGTATAAGTAACAGATGCTTGTATGAGGTCAATCTCAGTAGCCAGAGTCGAGGTTTCTGTAACAATGTCAGCGGCATTATCGACGATGTAAGTATCGTTGCCTAAACCACCAACCATAGTATCCGCGCCAGTGCTACCATTTAACAGATTGTTGCCACTATTACCTGTTAATGTATTGGCTAATGCATTGCCCGTACCATTGATGGTGGCTGTACCTGCCAGGGTTAGATTTTCTAGATTGGTGCCTAGGGTGTAGGTAAGTGAGGATTGTACCGTGTCAATTTCAGTAGCAAGTGTTGACGTTTCTGTAATAACGTCAGCACTATTATCCACTACGTAAGTATCGTTGCCTAAACCGCCGACCATCGTATCTGCACCAGTGCCGCCATTTAACAGATTGTTACCAATATTACCTGTTAATGTATTGGCTAATGAGTTACCTGTG
This sequence comes from Methylophilaceae bacterium, assembly GCA_031385945.1. Classification (GTDB taxonomy): domain Bacteria; phylum Pseudomonadota; class Gammaproteobacteria; order Burkholderiales; family Methylophilaceae; genus JANNBX01. Next base: position 14,759 of record JANNBX010000013.1, read on the forward strand.
GCATTAATGTTACTTGTGCCTGTGAGGGTTAGGTTTTCTAGGTTGCTTCCTAAAGTATAACTACTGCTGGTTTGTACAGTATCTGTACCTGCACTTGCAGCCTCGGTAATGACATCTCCAGTATTATCTACCATATAGGTGTCGTTACCTAAACCACCAATCATCGTGTCAACACCGATACCACCATCCAAAATATTATTACCAGCATTACCAGTCAGCGTATTATTAGAGGCGTTACCAGTAGCATTAGTATTAGCTGTACCAGTTAATGTTATTTTTTCTATATTGCTACTGAGGGTGTGGCTTACCGAAGATTGCACAACGTCTATCTCTGTAGCGAGTGTAGATGTTTCGGTAATTACATCACCCACGTCATCCACAACGTAAGTATCATTACCTAAACCGCCTACCAAGATATCCGCACCTACGCCACCATTTAAGTTATTGTTACCACTATTACCAGTGATGATGTTAGCTGCTGTGTTGCCTGTTCCATTGATATTAGCTGTGTCTATCAGCGTTAAGTTTTCTAAGTTAGCTGCTAAAGTATAAGTAATAGACGACTTGATAGTATCTGTACCCTCGTTTGCGTTTTCCGTAACAACATCTACTAAATCATCAACGACATAAGTATCATTACCTATTCCGCCTATTAGGGTATCGTTACCGTAAACACCATCAAGATAGTCATTACCAGCATTACCTATTAATTGGTTATCAGCATAACTACCCAGTATTGTATTGTCTAAACCATTACCTACACCAATGATTGCTGAACCATATAGAGTTAAGTTTTCTAGATTGTTGCCAAGCGTGTAATTCTCTAAGCTACTAACAGTATCAATACCTTCATTGGCAAGCTCTATAATTGTATCCTCAGCGTAAACGAACTCATAGACATCATCACCTTTGCCACCTAAAAGTGAGTCACTGCCATCACTACCAAATAATGTGTCATTGCCGTCACCACCAGTGAGCGTATCATTACCTTCGCGCCCGTCAATCGTGTCATTACCAGCATAGCCATTCATGGCATTTGCACTACCATCGCCGATCAACACATCATCATAAGCTGACCCATTTAAGGTTTTAGCGAGAATGTCAGCGTATGTCCAAACAGTACTTGGACTATCGGTAAATCTAATTTCTTCAATACGCCAATTGCCTGAAGCATCAAAGTATTTCCACACTCTAATCTCATCGGTAGTGCCACCGATTTTAATAAAAAGATTATCGCTGTAGTCTTTGGTAATTTGTATGTCTTGCGGCAACACTCCAGCCTTAAATAGTATTTTGTCTAAATTAGCAGCAGTGCTGTCATTATCATATAACTTGTCTTGACCATCTCCACGACCGAAGAGATAAGTATCATTGCCAGCACCAGTGTAGCTTGCCAGTTGCTGATCTATTTTTTCCCAATATTGGTTATATGAACCACCCACTAATATATCGTTACCCGCACCACCATCCAAAGTATCGTTACCTGCTTTACCTTGAACGCTGTCATCCCCTGCGCCTGCAGTAATCAAATCATTGCTGGCAAATCCTTTAATAATGTCATTATTATTCGTTTGTGTAGCTGTTAAGATTTTTTGTGCGATGAACGCTTGATTCCATGCTGTGCCATCAGCAAAACGAATTTCAGCGATTTTAGTAACAATGGTGTCATTTTCGAAGATATATTCAATATCAATTGTTTGTGTTGTACCTGTAATAGCTAAGGTAATTTGATTTTTAGCATTTGGACGGTCACTAACAAAATAACTGCCATTTTGATAAGGTCCATTAAATTGCTGAGCCAAATAGCGAGAGTCATTAATGATAATACTGCCATTGCCTACATAAGTTAAGAGCTGACTAAATGCATTTCCAGACCATTCGTTTTGCGGTAGGCTTGTGATATTAACAGCTTCATCGTAGTAAACAGTTGTATCAATATCCTTACGTGTAATTACAATATCAGCTGGATTGATATTTGCACCTAGCTGAATAGTATCCGCCCCAGTTTTATCAGATATCCTTATGACATCTGATCCTTCTCCAAGATTAATTTTAATTATGTCGTTACCTGATGAAGTATAAATTCTGTCGTCGCCTAACCCACCATCAATAATGTCATTGCCTGACCCGCCGTTAATCCCATCGTCACCAATACCACCTATTAAAGTATCGTTTCCACTTCCACCATCCAAACCATCATTACCTGCTTCACCGAGTAAAACATCATTTCCACTGTCACCCGAAAGGTTATCATCTCCGTCTCCACCCAATAAGCTATCGTTCTCTGCACCACCTAATATATGATCATTTCCTAATCCACCCAAAATGGTGTCATTACCGTAGCTCCCTTCAAAATAATCATTACCATCTAAGCCCGCTAACGTATTAGCCAGATCATTGCCCTCTATTTGGTTATCACCAATGTTACCATTGCCAACTAAGGCATAACCTTGCAATATCAGAACTTCAACGTTAGACCCTAGCGTGTAATTGACAGAACTTTTTACTGTGTCAAAGTTTTGGTAATCATTAACACTAACATCATCTTCAATGACCACGTCTGCGATATCATCAACATAATAATAATCAGATCCAATACCGCCATTCATCGTGTCGGCTCCAGTGTCCCCATATAGTGTATCGCTACCATCACCACCCTCTAGCCAATCGTTCCCCAATCCACCTTGTAATTTGTCATCATCAGCCTCACCATAAAGCGTATCGTTTCCTGCTTCACCAGAGAGCTCATCGTTGGCATCACCACCATAAATAGTATCAATACCATTACCACCTAAAAGCTTATCGTTTCCTTCATTGCCTTGTATTAAATCATCTGTGTTGTACCCAACAATAAAGTCTAAAAATTCTGTTCCTGTCAATATTTTATTTTTAACAGTTGTAATATCCCAAACTGTTCCATCATTAAATTTAATTTGATCAATACTTGAAAGCGAAGTGTCATCAAAATAACCCTGGATAATCAGTTTGTCAGCTGTGTTTTTAATACTTACAATTAAATCTTTTCCAATAAAGTAACCGTCATTTGTTCTTTGCAAAACGACATCTGTCGGGCTGACGCCTGCGCCAAATTGAATAATGTCTGGATAAGTAGAACCAATATCATTATCACTGTTATAAATTGTATCTTGACCAAATCCCGCATCAAAATAATAAGTATCAGCGCCATCACCACCACGTAAAATATCGTTACCAGCGCCACCATTTAATACATCATTGCCAGTGTCGCCTAACAAGTTATCATTACCAGCCCCACCGATCAAACTATCATCGCCATCACCTCCTGATAACTCATCAGTGCCATTGCCACCATCTAAGTTGTCGTTTCCAAATCCAGCCTCTAATCCATCATTTCCATCGTTGCCTACCAACAAATCATTCGTTTTGAATCCAATAATATAGTCATCCAAAGCATCACCAATCAACAATTTAGCTCTGATGGCCGCTAAATCCCAATAAGTATCATCAGAAAACTGAATGCGATCAATTGGGTAATATGACTCATCTGTGTTAGAAAAAAACCGTTCAATTGTAATAACTTCATTGGTGGTTTTAATTGTTACTAAGAGTTGGCTATAGTAATCACGCTGCAGCTTAATATCTGACTGTAAAATTCCAGGGCCAAACTTAAGCATATTGTTAGAAATAGTTTCGGTTGGATTTATTTGATTGCCAGTATCGTTAATATAATCAGAACCATCACCTAAGTTATAAATGTAAGTATTTC
>JANNBX010000053.1:0-2182 GCA_031385945.1 Methylophilaceae bacterium
CAATGCGCTGCGGCAAGATTGGAAAGAAATCCTGCCGCCCGCCCAATGCAGCTACGTCCTCGGCAATCCGCCGTTTGTAGGACATCACTTGCAGACTAAAGAACAAAAGGCCGACCAGATGGAAGTTTTCAAGAACGTCCAAGCTGGTGGCGTTCTTGATTTCGTCTGCAACTGGTATTTAGTAGCTGCGGAATATATTCGCGGCACAAAAATCACCGTCTCCTTTGTATCTACAAGTTCCATTTCTCAAGGCGAACAAGTCTGCATTCTTTGGAATGAGCTGTTTGGCCGCTATCACCTCAAAATACATTTTGCTCACCGTTCATTCGATTGGGAAAGCGAAGCGCGTGGCAAAGCAGCTGTACATTGCGTGATTATTGGCTTTGGCTTGCACGATGTGGCTGATAAACTGATTTATGAGTATGACGACATTAAGGGTGAGCCGCACATGGTTAAGGTCAGTAATATCAACCCTTACTTGGTCAATGCACTAAATATTGTACTTGCGAATAAATCGGTTCCAATTTGTAAAGTTCCTGAGATGGTATATGGCAGCAAGCCTACTGATGGTGGGTTTTTGCTACTAAGCGAGGAAGAAAAAGGCAGCTTGATTAGAGCTGAACCAGAGAGCGCTAATTGGATAAAACTATTTTTAAATGCAGATGAATTTTTAAATAATACTAAACGATACTGCATATGGCTGGTTGATTGCCCGCCACAAATCCTGCGTAGTATGCCAGAAGTACTTAAGCGTGTAGAGGCAGTAAAAGCAATGAGGTTGGCAAGCACAAAGGTACCTACTAGAGAAATGGCAAGCTTTTCGTCTTTGTTTGCTGAAATTCGTCAGCCTAAAAGCAATTACTTATTAGTGCCCGCACACACATCAGAAAATCGCTTTTATATTCCATTTGGCTACATGTCGTCTGATGTTATTTGCGGCAACGCAAACTTTACAATGCCTAATGCCAGTTTGTTTCACTTTGGCGTATTAACTTCCGCTATTCATATGGCTTGGGTACGCGCTATTTGTGGGCGTTTAAAAAGCGACTTTCGTTACTCTGCTGGCATCGTGTACAACAATTTCCCATGGCCAGATGCAAACGCCGCACAAACCACCAAAATTGAATCCGCAGCTCTTGCGGTTTTAGATGCGCGGGCTGTTCACACCAATGCTTCGCTGGCGGATTTATACGACCCGCTGACCATGCCAGCCAATTTGCTAAAAGCGCACCAAACCTTAGATAAAGCGGTAGATGCGGCTTATGGTTACAAGGGCGCGGCAACCGATGCCGCCAGAGTGGCATTTTTGTTTGAGCGCTACCAAGCACTCACCAGTTTATTGCCTGTGGTAACCGCTAAAAAACCTAAAAAACGCTTACTAAAAAACGTTTAAAGTAAACACGTAAACATGGGTTTTACTGGTTTTATAAACGCCTAAAGCCTAACAAATAAGTGTATTTGATTATGCGCTTCTAAATAGTGCAATTACTGCAACCGCCAGCGCAAATATCGCTACAGTTATCGCAGTTTTAGCAAGCTTTCTGGTGTTTGCCAGTTCTACGCTAATGGGCGATTGTTCGTCTATCATCTCGCTCAAAATCGCCATGGGTGGCTGCGTTGATCCATGTAATATTTCTAGTACTGCATTGTTCATTTCTTGGCTAAATAGATAGGGGTCAAATTTATCCATTTTGTTAGCCACTAGTAACAGCTTGATTTCAGCTTCTAGCGGCACATATTTCATACTCCACTCGGCAAATGTGACTTCGTTAATCTTGTTTTGTGAAATGATTTTAATGTCTTTGTGGCGTGGGTCGGTTGATAGTTTGCCCATGAGGTTAAATACTGCTTCTTCGGTACCCTCTAAACATTGAAAAAAACAGCCATCGCCAAAATAAAGCACCCCAACTAAGCCATTTTTACGGTTGTTAATACGAGATTTAATCAGTATACGCGCAACGTTCGGGTCAATTTCGTTATGGCTACTTGGGCTGTCGAAAGTAGAGCGGCTGATATAAACAACTTGAATTAAATCACGCATATTGTGGTCTCCTAAAGTTATTAGTGCAGTAATAATGCGTAAAAGTTTTTATATTTATAATATGCCTGATTTTTATTGCTGTTTCGGCCAATTTCACTATTAAAAATAGAATTATTTTAAGATCATGCAAATACAAAATAC
>JANNBX010000077.1:0-14841 GCA_031385945.1 Methylophilaceae bacterium
ATATTTTCTCAAATGAATCGTTAGGTATATTTTGCATCTATTGCTAAATGCGTCGTTTTACTAAAGTTTCATTCAAGGTGTTAAGACTTGTATTCTGAGTTGTCCTCATCACACAAGCACTCACACCTATCAGTTGTTCATTTTGTTAAAGAGCAGTGACCTTTTTATAGTAGCGAATCTACTTTTTACTGCCGTAAATCATTGCTTGAATCTCAGTTAATTTAATAATCTAAAACCACTCAATCACTTACTTTTTATTTCGTTTCGCTTCTATTTAACTTGCGTTATTTCGTAACGAGGTGCGCATTATATAGAGGTTTCAGACCATGTCAACACTAATTTCAAACATCTACAAAATTATTATTAACACCGCTTGTTACTCACTACTTTCTTCTACTTTCGTTACCGTGTTGCTGTAACGAGGAGCGCATTTTACAGGGGGAAAAAGTTTGGTCAAGGGCTAAATTGCACTGTTACACAATTGTTACAATTACAATCTAAAGCGACCTATATTTTGCTTTTTACTGCAGGCAACTTATGCAAACAATTATTTAAGCTAACGTGATTTTTGCAAACTTACGCTTACCTACTTGGGCAATCACAATGACACCTTTATTGAGCTGCAAATTTTTATCACTTACTTTTTCACTATCTAGCTTCACACCGCCTTGCTCAATTGCGCGATAGGCTTCTGAGGTACTTTCTACTAAGCCAGCCATTTTAAGCAGTTGGGCGATACCGATTGTTGCTGACTCTATATTGACAGTAACTTCAGGCACTTCATCAGGCACGCCGCCTTTGGCGCGCGTTTGAAAGTCATTGAGTGCTTTTTCTGCATCTAGCTGGCTATGAAAGCGGGCTACAATTTCTTGTGCGAAGCGCACTTTAATATTGCGCGGGTTTTCGCCCGCAGCGACCTGTGCCTTCCAAGCGGCGATTGTTTCTAAGCTTTCAAATGAAAGTAACTCTATATAGCGCCACATTAAATCATCTGAAACAGACATTAATTTGGCGAAAACTACTTCAGGGGCTTCAGCAACACCTATATAATTGCCAAGCGATTTTGACATTTTATTGACGCCGTCTAGGCCTTCTAGCAAGGGCATAGTGAGCACACACTGCGGCGCTTGGCCGTATTGTTTCTGCAATTCACGACCCATTAGCAGATTGAACTTTTGGTCAGTGCCGCCTAGCTCGATATCGGCTTTAAGTGCTACTGAGTCGTAACCTTGCAATAACGGGTACATAAATTCGTGAATGGCAATTGGTTGGTTACCTTTGAAACGCTTACTAAAGTCATCACGTTCTAACATGCGTGCGACGGTTAAGCTCGAAGCTAGCTTTAACATACCAGCTGCGCCTAAATCGGTGAGCCAGCTTGAATTAAATACCACTTCGGTTTGTTCTGGCTTTAAGATTTTAAAGACTTGGTCCGCGTAAGACTTTGCATTTTCTGCGACTTGGTTCTGAGTTAAGGGTGGTCGTGTAGCACTTTTACCTGTTGGGTCACCAATCATTCCAGTAAAGTCACCAATTAAAAACAGCACTTGATGACCTAAGTCTTGAAACTGGCGCAATTTGTTGATGAGTACCGTGTGGCCTAGATGTAAATCAGGTGCGGTGGGATCAAAACCTGCTTTAACTCTCAGCGGTACGCCTTTTTTGAGTTTTTCTACAAGTTCGGCTTCAATTAAAAGCTCGTCTACGCCACGTTTAATTTGGGCTAATTGGTCGTTAATATTGATGTTCATTGACGTTGTGTTTTATAAAAATAGTGCGTTTATTCAACCATTAAGCGTTTTTCTGATACTATTTTGGTTGAACTGAATTTGAGCGAGCTGTAACCATGCAAAAAGCGATTGAAACAAACCCTGTTAAGCCATCTATTTTAGCGCAAAAACTAGCAAAACATGCACATCAGTCACGCTTGCGTTGGTTGTTAGCTGTTTCTGCGTTGCCATTATGTGGTGTGTTAGCCGCTTATGCGATTGCGCCACAATATGCTGATGCGCCTGTTAATCAAGCTAGTATTGAGTTTGCACTCGATTTAGCGCCGATTGCAGAAGTAGCTGAGACAACAACGCTTTGGCAAACAGAACGGGTAAAACGCGATGATACTTTGGCTAATTTATGTAAGCGCTTAAATATTACTGAACGTGAAGCGATTCAATTTCTAAAAAATGATGCTGAAACCAAAAGCTTTTTTAGTCGATTAAAAACAGGGCAGGCATTTCATGCTGAAACCAATGTTGATGGCGCGTTATTAAGCTTAAGCTTTGCCACCGATGACTCACATATTTTACAAATTACACGTGTAGGCACGGCTGATGATGTCGCGCAGTTTAAAACTGAGCTGTTAAGTGCTGCGATTACGCATCGCGAAGTGATGAAATCTGTAACAATCAAAAGCTCGCTCTTTGCAGCTACTGATTTTGCGGATATTCCTGATGCAGTGGCAATGAAAGTTGCTGAAGTGTTTTCATCTGATATCGATTTTAATAGTGATTTACGCCGTGGCGACCATTTGTCAGTGGTTTATAAAACAACACTTACTAACGAAAACAATACGGATAACGAATTGTTAGCGGTTGAATTCATCAATAACGGTAAAACTTATCAAGCTGTTCAGTATGTGAATGCATCAGGCGAGGCGGATTTTTACACCCCAGATGGCAAAAGCCTGCATAAATCGTTTTTACGTACGCCAGTGGAATTTAGCCGTATTAGCTCTGGCTTTACCATGGGCCGTTTTCACCCAATTTTAAACAGAATGCGCGCGCACAAAGGTGTGGATTATGCGGCGCCAACAGGCACTAGAATTAAAGCGCCAGGTGACGGCGTCGTTAAGTTTGTAGGTAAGAAAAGTGGCTACGGTAATGTGATTATTTTAAGCCATGACAATAACGTGAATACGATTTACGGCCATTTATCACGTTTTGAGAGTGGTTTGCATGTTGGTGAAAAAGTATCGCAAGGCGATGTAATCGGCTTTGTAGGTATGACAGGCTTGGCAACTGGCCCACATTTGCATTACGAATTTTTAATCAATGGCGAACATCGCGACCCAATGACAGTAGCTTTGCCAAAGGCAGCACCTGTGCCAGCCAATGAAATGGCGCAGTTCATGCAAACTAGCGTGATTGCTGCCAAACAACTCGCGATGTTAAGCAATACCAATATTGCTGCTATCGATTAAGCTATAAAGACTTATTCTAGCTAATCACGTTTAAAAGCCGATGGCGAATCAATTTTATATCGGCTTGATGTCTGGCACTAGCTTGGATGGTGTTGATGCGGTGCTGGTTGATTTAGCGCAGAATGATTGCAAACTACTAGCGCATCACTTTTTACCATACGGCGACACACTGCGCGCCGCTGTTTTAGCGCTGCAACATCCTCAGCATAACGAATTAGAAGCCTCCCAACGCATCAGCCAGCAACTCACGCTGCTCTATGCAGACGCTGTGAACGCGTTAATTGCAAACACCCAATACACTACTAAAGATATTGCTGCAATTGGCTGTCACGGCCAAACGGTGCGCCACAGGCCTGAGTTAGGCTTCACCTTACAACTTGCCAACCCCGCTTTACTCGCAGAAAAAACTGGCATTAGTGTGGTGCATGATTTTCGTAGCCGCGATATTGCCGCAGGCGGTCAAGGCGCGCCATTAGTACCCGCTTTTCATCAAGCCTTATTCGCCCACCCACAAAATAATCGCGCCATTATCAATATTGGCGGTATTGCAAATATTACTTATTTGCCAAGTACGGGTGAAATCATCGGTTTTGATTCAGGCACAGGCAATATGCTGATGGATGCTTGGATGATGGAACATTGCGGCAAGGCTTATGACGCAAATGGCGATTGGGCGGCAACGGGTATGGTTGATACCGCTTTATTGAAAGCGCTATTGGCTGAGCCATTTTTCAAACAGCTACCGCCAAAAAGTACTGGGCGCGATTTATTTAGCTTAACTTGGCTAAAACATCATTTACGCACTTTTGAAACACTTAAGCCACAAAACGTGCAACGCACTTTATTAGAGTTAACTGCCGTGAGCGTTGCAGAGGCGGTTCAACACCATTGCAAAGACACAGATGAGGTGTTTATTTGTGGCGGCGGTGCATTGAACCGCACGTTGATGGTGCGTTTGCAGCAACTACTTGCTAACACGCCGATTAAACTCACTAGCGAATTAGGCTTAGATGCTCAGTTAGTAGAAGCGACGGCCTTTGCATGGCTAGCTAAACAGACTATTGAGCGCAGAACTAGCAACATCATCAGCGTAACGGGCGCGAAATTTGCTAGAATACTAGGGTCTGTAACTTATTATTAAGCCGAAATCGTCATGTCTGACTTACAAAAAAAACCAACTAAAGTTACCTTAACGTTTGATAACGGCGCAGCGCCAATCGAGCTACCCATATTGGACGGCACGCTCGGCCCTAGCGTGATTGATATTCGTAGCCTAGGCAAGCACGGCGTATTTACTTACGACCCAGGATTTTTATCAACCGCCTCTTGCAGCTCAGACATCACTTTTATTGATGGTGAAGCAAGTCAGCTGTATTACCGTGGTTACCCGATTGAGCAATTGGCTGAACACTGCGACTTTTTAGAAGTGGCTTATTTACTATTACATGGCGAGTTGCCAAACACAGAGCAGCGCGGCGGTTTCACTGGTTTTATCAATCAGCACACCATGTTGCACGACCAACTCAGTAATGTATTCCGTGGCTTCAGGCGCGACGCCCACCCAATGGCGGTAATGATCGGCGTTGTCGGTTCAATGAGCGCGTTTTATCACGGCGGCTTAGATGTGCATAATGCTGAGGCACGTAAAATTGCCGCTTACCAATTACTAGCTAAAGTGCCAACTATCGCGGCTTGGAGCTATAAATACAACCAAGGTCAGCCGTTTATGTATCCGCAAAATAAATACAATTATGCGGAAAACTTCATGCACATGATGTTTGCTACCCCTTGTGAAGAATATGTGCCAAACCCCGTATTAGCCAAAGCCTTTGAGCGTATTTTAATTTTACACGCCGATCATGAGCAAAATGCATCAACCAGCACGGTGCGCTTAGCAGGCTCAAGCGGTGCAAACCCATTTGCTTGCGTAGCGGCAGGTATTACCTCACTTTGGGGCCCTGCGCACGGCGGCGCCAATGAAGCCACACTCAAAATGCTAGAGGAAATTGGTGATGTTTCGCGCATCGGTCAATTTATTAAGCGCGCTAAAGACAAGTCGGATAGTTTCCGCCTAATGGGTTTTGGCCACCGCGTTTACAGAAGTGCTGACCCGCGTGCGTTAATCATGCAAAAAACCTGCTACGAAGTGTTGAATGTGTTGGGTTTAAACGATGACCCAATGTTTAAACTAGCGATGGCGCTCGAAAAAATTGCATTAGAAGACGAATACTTTGTCACGCGCAAACTTTATCCAAACGTCGATTTTTACAGCGGCATTGTCATGCGTGCGATGGGTATTCCAAACTCTATGTTTACGGCAATTTTTGCGATGGCACGCACTGCTGGCTGGGTTGCGCAGTGGACTGAAATGATTTCTGAACCAGAAGTGAAAATCGGTCGCCCAAGACAGCTTTATACTGGTGTTACCAAGCGTGATTTTGTGCCGATTGAATTACGCTAAATAAAATTTCGTTCAAAACACGATTTTAAGCGAAAAAGATGCTCTGGTAGGCGCATGGATACTGCCGACTCAAGCATCTTTTTTTATTTTACAAAGTCTAAAGCTTGTAATTTTTCGTACATCTGCACACTCACCTCGCGATAACCCGCGGCATTTGGGTGCACTTGATCCGCTCTCAACGCTTCTTGTGAAAGCACCGCTGAAAACACTTCTGCAATTAACGGCGCTTTTGTGTCTTCCGCCAACGCCTCGTACATAGGGTGATCAGACAAATTACCCACTGCCGCACTGAAAACACTCAGCTCCGGAATAGCCACCAAAATAACGGGGAGTTTTTTTGTTTGTGCTAAGTAAATTATCTGCTTCAAATTAGCTACCGTTTGCACATTAGGCACATGTTGCAAAAAGTCGTTACCACCCAACTCTAATACTAATAAAGCAGGCTGATGCTCCTCTAACAACGCTGGCAAACGCGCCAAACCCTCAGCTGACGTATTGCCAGGAATACCTGCGTTAATCATATTCCAACCTGTGGTTTTGGCGAGTAAAGTTGGGTAATCCTCATCTAGAGCAGCACCCGTGCCGTAACTTAAGCTATCCCCCAACACTAATACCTTAGCGCCTGCTGGAATAACTGAATGTTTTTCAGGCGCGCTGCAACCCACAAAACAAATCACTAAAAAGCCAATCCAAAACTTCATTTTTTCTACCTTTAGCCAACTAACGACACGCACAAAAAAGCCAAGCAAACGCTTGGCTTTTTTAATATTAACGCTTAAATAAACCTAAGCTGAGAAAGAACTACCGCAGCCACAAGTTGAAGTCGCGTTTGGGTTGCGAATCACAAATTGTGAGCCTTGCAGGCTATCTGTGTAATCAATTTCTGCGCCCATTAAATATTGCAAGCTCATTGGGTCTATTAACAACGTCACGGTATCTTTCATCACTTGCGTATCGTCTTCGTTCACTTCTTCCTCAAAAGTAAAGCCGTATTGAAAACCTGAACAACCGCCACCACTCACAAAAACGCGTAGTTTTAGGTCTGGGCTGCCCTCTTCTTCAATTAACTCTTTTACTTTGTTAGCCGCGTTTTCAGTAAACACTAACGGCGCTGGTATTTCAATATCTGGTAATTCTGCAACTGTATTCATAGCTAACTCCTTCAAATTAAATCTTTTTTACCTAGCGTTTAGGCAGTCATCGTTACTGACTTTTGTCCGTAATCATCAACAGCTCATCCGTTAAATGGATAAGTTTGCCATCAACCACTGCACCGGTGTGCATTTCAAGCGTTTTATAATAAACATCTCCAGTGACCACCGCTTTAGATTGCAGCTCAACAAATTGGCTAGCATGTACTGGGCCAACCACCTTGCCGTTTAGCATCACTTGCGACACATGAATTTCACCTTCAATATAGCCATGCTCACTGAGTACCAGCGTAGCTTCAGTCTCACCCGCCTCAGTCACATTACCAATAATTTTTCCATCTACTCGTAAACCACCCGTAAAATGAATATTGCCATCAATACGTGTTTGGGCACCAATCAATGTATCTATTCTATTTTGGGTTCTTATACTTTTTTTAAAGAACATCTGTATCCCTAAATCAAATTAAATTTTGCTGCGCTTTTTCAATCATACATTTTAGCGACTTGTTTTTGCTCATCATGCATACTTTAATTAACTCTGGTTTCCAGTGTATGACTAAACCACTAAATAATCAAAAACTCATTTGCTGCTTAAAGACACATGCAAACTAAAAATGCTTAGTGAGCAGGCGGTTTTTGTTTCACAATATTTTTATAAAACTCTACATCTTGCTTAAGTTTTAGCGCCTCATCTTGTAAATCAACCAACTCTTTGGCTAAATTAGTTTGTGCAGCCCGCTCAACTTGTAACTCTCGTTGTATTTGTATAGACCGCACATGTAGCGTTTGGTTTTCATGGCTAATGGTCGTCATATTTTCAATTAAATCGCTGAGTTTGCCACCAGTAAATTGTATGTAAGCTATTAAATAGCCCGTAAAAATTAAAGCCAAGCCAATCAGTGCATTAAAATACCAAGGACGCTGTGAGCGTACAGCAACACGGCTTGCTGTTACACCGTAATGTTTACGAATGCGATTTCTAACTGGCTTCATGGATACTCCTACGGCAACAACGGCACAACATTAAGGCCTGTATTTTCAGCTAAATCAAACATAATATTCATGTTTTGTATGGCCTGCCCTGCCGCACCTTTGACCAAGTTATCTTGCACAACAACGATTGTTAAATAGTCGCTATCTGCTTGCTTATGCAATGCGATACGCAACTGGTTAGAGCCACGCACAGAACGAGTTTCAGGCATATTGCCAGCAGGTAACACATCTACGAATTGCTCATCGGCATAGCGTTTTTCAAACAAAGCCTGCAAATCTAGCGCATTAGCTTTAGCAGAAAGCTTAACGTAAATAGTCGATAACATGCCTCTAATCATCGGCACTAAATGTGGCGTAAAAATAAAGTCTACTTTTTCATCCGAAGTTTGCGATTTTTTAACTAGCAGCGCTATTTGTGCATAAATTTCAGGATGATGCCGATGCCCGCCCACACCATAGGCTTTCATGCTATCACTCGCTTCTGCAAATAAAGTAGCGACTTCGGCTTTTCTACCTGCGCCTGAAACGCCTGATTTAGAATCAGCAATGATTGGTGCAGAAAAATCAATCAAACCAAGCTCAAGCAATGGCGCCAAGCCCAATAAAACCGTGGTTGGGTAACAACCTGGGTTACCAATCACTTTGGCGTTTTTAATACTCTCCCGATATAGCTCTGGTATGCCGTAAACTGCACTCTCAAGCACATCTGCACAACTATGCGGCATTTTGTACCATTGTTCAAAAACAGCTGTATCTTGCAACCTAAAATCAGCCGCCAAATCAATCACTTTAACATTCGCTTTTAGTAACTGAGGCGCTTGAGCCATTGCCACACCATGCGGTGTCGCAAAAAACACTACATCACATTGCGTTAAATCTACAGTTGTAGGGTCGCTAAAAGCAACATCTACAAAGCCACGCAAACTCGGGTACATGGCAGCTACGGCTAAGCCAGCTTCAGCACGTGAAGTGACGGCTGCAATTTCTGCGTTAGGGTGGTTGGCTAGCAGACGTAATAACTCAACACCGGTATAACCCGTGCCACCGACAATGCCTATTTTTAATTTTTTAATGGGTGTCATTTTCAAAATGCTGGTTAATTTGATAACTTCTAAATATAAACAAAAAAGGTCGCAGTAGCGACCTTTTTTGCAATTTGACGCTAAATAAAAGCGTGCTAAATGTTCTAGCGTTTAGAGAACTGTTTACGACGACGCGCTTTGCGGAAGCCGACTTTTTTACGTTCTACTTCACGTGCATCACGTGTTACAAAACCTGCTGTTGATAATGCTGGTTTTAACGCTGCATCAAAGTCGATTAAAGCACGTGTAATGCCGTGACGAACCGCACCAGCTTGTCCAGATTCACCGCCGCCGATTACGTTTACCATGATATCGAAACTAACAAGGTTGTTAGTTAACTCTAGTGGCTGACGTAAGATCATACGTGAAGTTACACGTGAAAAATACTCATCAACTGGCTTATCATTCACAATGATATTGCCTTTACCAGACTTCAAAAACACACGTGCCACTGAACTCTTGCGACGACCTGTACCGTAGTTGTATTTACCAATCATTGTTTTATCCTTACGCTTGACTTGCGATCAAGAGCGGTTGTGGTTGTTGCGCTGCGTGGTCGTGTTGAGCACCCGCAAACACTTTCATTTTTTTAATCATTGCATAACCTAAAGGACCTTTAGGTAGCATGCCTTTTACCGCTTTTTCTAAAGCACGACCAGGAAACTTGTCTTGCATTTTAGAGAATGTCGTCGTGCTAATACCACCTGGGTAGCCTGAGTGGCTGTGGTATTGTTTGTCAGTCGCTTTAGCGCCTGTTACTTTAATTTTGTCAGCGTTGATGACTACAATGTAGTCACCCGTATCAACGTGCGGCGTGTAAATTGCCTTGTGTTTGCCACGTAAACGGTGTGCAATGCCACTGGCTAAACGACCTAACACTAGGTCTGTTGCGTCAACGACGAACCAATCACGTTGTACTTCATGTGATTTGGCTGAGAATGTATTTGCTGTAAAGGTTTTCATATTACGACCAAAGCTTAACTAAATTTTTAAGAGGCTGGATTTTATGCCAAGGGTGATTGAGTTGTCAAACACTATCTAATAAATTCTTGTTGATTATATCAATTGATTTGCACAACCATGCATTTAAACTCGAAAAGGGTCTCTGGCCAACCATTCAAAATCAATTGATTACAATTAAATAGTGAGCGAATTTACCAATATACTCACGATTAGCACTTGTTATAGTCATTCACTTATCAGTATAATAAAATTGTAATTGCATCAATAAGTTAGAAGCGAGTAATCACGGTTTTTTAGCTGAACGGAATCAAACAAAAATAATTAAGAATCTAACCATTTAATTCAAATAATACGTTATGCATAAAAAATATTTATTAGCTTTTATTTCTACGGCCATTAGCCTGCCCTGTTATGGCTTAGGCATTGGCGGCATTAACGTGAGCTCTAACTTGGGCGAGCCTTTTCGCGCGAGTATTAATATTACCAATAGCATAATCGAGCTTGAGAGTGATTGCTTTAAGCTGGGTTACGCTGTGAGCGGCAGTGACACTGCACTCAGCTCATTTAACGCTAACTTAAGTCTCAAAAAAATCAACGCTGGAGATTATAAGCTGTTTATAGCGACAGCCAGAGCTATTGACGAGCCGGCCATTGATTTAGTATTGAGTAGTGATTGTGGCAGCGTTTCAACTAGACAATATACTGTGTTGCTCGATCCTGCGATGGACAACACCACTACCGCACTGCCTGACGAGCAAACCGTTGCAGAATTAACGCAAACAAATTTACCAGTAGCCGAAAATACCAAGCCAAAAACGCTGACTAATAAGCGGCGTGCAAAGAAGACTAGGCCCGTCACTAACGGGCAGATGTCTCAAACAATTTATGTGCCCGCAGAGGTAGCTAGTTCACCAGTTGCACCAAATCAATCTGTCGCACCCGCTCAGTCTACTGCATCTGGTCAAACACTGAGCTCAGTCACTGCGTCAAACTCTACAAGTAAAATTGCGCCATCAAGGCTAGTTATCTCTGGTGGTACTACGCAATTAAGTGTGGGTAATTCTAGCGCTGGTGCTAACTATTTATCACTGCAGTTAGATAATAATTTACATGAAATAACGCCGCCTACTCCTGAGCAGCTAGCTAGCTTGAATGATAGCCTAGACGACATGACAGCGATGACTAAAACGATTGACAGTTTGAAGCTACAGGTAGAGCGGCTTGAAAAACGTAATCTTGAGCTTGAGCTACTGAATAATCCGCAGTTAAGAGCTATGTCTGCCAATCAAGCAGGCTTAAAACCAACTGCGCCCATCGCGCCAGATACTGGCACAGCTTGGTGGTTATATGCCTTAATCGCTGGCTTAATTGGTGTTGCCTTATTTGCTTTTGACTTTATGCGTAGGCGTAAACGTAAATTAGCTTTAGTTAATGATTTGGGTTTTGATGATTTTCCTGCATCACCTGCAGCAGCTGATGTTAAAAAATCTATCGCTGCTAGTTTTGAGCATTCTAGTTTTGGTCACTCATTGCAGTACTCGGCTAAATCACAAATTGAAGTTGAGCACGACACCAAAGATGACGTATTGCGAGAAGTTGAAGTATTTATGGCGCTGGGGCGTAATAACTTGGCCATTAAGTTATTGCAGGCCAATGTGCGTGAGTTTCCTAAAGATTCACCTAGTAATTGGTTATTGTTACTAGACTTATTAAAGCAAGAAAACTTACCGACGGAATACGCCGAGACTACAGAATCTTGCCAAAAAATATTTAACATTTATGTATCACCATTTGCTGATAGCGAGGTGCTTGATAATAGCTCGCTTGAAGATCATCCACATGTTGAAGAAAAACTGGAAGAGGTTTGGGGTTCTAGCCAAATGGTACCTTACTTAGAAGAGCTGATTTACAACAGCCGCTCAGAAGCACGCCAAGGGTTTCAGAAAAAGGTCTACCTAGAGTTAATATTGCTACACAAAATTGCGCTTGACCGTGATTATTACGATGACAACCAGATAAGTACAGTGATGAGCTCATCTTTGCCGCTTGATGATAAAGCGCTCAAAGCCAAGTTCGACGAGGTGTACAACCAAGAGCCTGCTAGTACTGACTACAATTTAGAAAACAGCATGCGCTACTCTGTAGCGAGCGATTTGGATGCAGAAATCACAAAATTAGAAGCGGCTACGTTTAATATAAATAATATAGACACTTACGATTTAGACTTAAATTTAGCCTCAGACGACGGTTTGAACGATCAGCTAGCACCAAATATTACAGTTAATCCTTTAGATATTCCTTTAGAATTTGAAACGGCTGATCAGAGTTTTGCAGATGGCACACTAGAAATGGAGCTTGCGAAATTCGCTGCTGAGCAGGCTGAGTTTGATCAAAACAAACCTGAAACAAATAGTTTTGATTTAAGTGATTCGTTAATACTTGATTTGTCTGACACCGACCAGCCTGCGCCCGTTAAGCCTAAAAAGAAAAGTATTAAAAAGTCTGATTCAGTTGAAGTTGATGACTCTAAACCAGACAGCTTTAATTTAGATTTTAAACTTTAAGTTTTAAACGCCAAGCCTAGAGTCTTGAATTCCAGGCCTTGAGTTATAAATGTCAGGTTATTAGTATTAGATCGTTAATATTCAGCGAGTAACTTATTAATTTAAGTGCCTGAGAAGATATAGTGCATGACAATACCCACAAAAATAACACCGCCTAGCCAGCTGTTATTTAAAAACGCTTTAAAACACAAATCTGGCTCACGGCGCTTAATTAAATAAAAGTGATAAAGTGCAAACACGGCTGCTAACAGTAAGCCTACGAAGAAATAAAAGCTCAACTCTAAAATTTGCCCCACAACCGCTAAACACGTAAACATCAGTGCATAGCTTATTACAATCGCGGCTATATCAAATTTACCAAAGAAAATTGCACTCGATTGAATGCCGATTTTTAAATCATCTGCGCGATCTACCATGGCGTATTCGGTATCATAAGCGATTGCCCAAAACACATTAGCTGCAAATATCCACCATGCAAAGCTCGGGATAAACTGCCAAGTAGCCATAAATGCCATGAGAATGCCGAAACTGAAAGCGATGCCTAAATAGGCCTGTGGAATACTCAGAAAGCGTTTAGTGTAAGGATAGCTAGCCGCGAGCAGCAGGGCAGGCACGCTCATCATCATGGTTTGTTTATTCAAAAATGCGACTAATACAAACGCTAACAAAACTAAAAATGCTGTTAAATATAATGCTTCTTTCACACTCACCTCGCCAGTGACTAACGGCCTATTTTTGGTGCGCGCTACTTCTCCATCAAACTTTTTGTCTGCAATATCGTTTAGTACACAGCCTGCGGAGCGCATGAGGACTGTGCCTAAGACAAATATCGCTGCAGTGGGCCACTCAGGCTCGCCAAGTGTTGCTATCCACAGCGCCCAAAGTGTGGGCCATAAAAGTAACAAAATGCCGACTGGTTTATCTAGGCGCATCAAGCGCTCATAGCAATCTATTTTTTGCAGTAATGTCATCGTACGCACCTAAACGATTCGTTTAAATATTTTTTGCTCACTGAGTGTTTAATCATATTTGAAATAGCATTTAAGTAGAGGCTAAAAAAACAGCTTAAAAAGCCGTCTGTATACAATTAGGTAAAAATACTTCTATCACCAATATTTTAGCGCTTTTTAGCTCAAAAACAGAACGCCGCGCCCAAAAGTACGGTGGTGGGTTAGGTTGATGTTGAGCGGCGAGTTGGTAAAGTGGGTGGTGTGCAGAGAGCTTTTTAAAGGTAATTGGCGTTCGCGTGACCAGTGGGTTAGCAAATAACGCACTGCCCAAAGAACGATTACCCAGCCGACCTAAACTGCGCCATGCGCCCTTTAAACTTTTTAGAGGAATAACGCTGTGCGCGAACACCAGCGGTTGATTGCGACTGGTGAGTGTAACCTCACGTATCAATGTTTTTTGACGCGAAGACAATTGCAATAGGCTCGCGTCGTCAATAAAACATTTTTGATTTAATTGCCGCTGTGGTTTAACAGAAAAATATTCAAATTGATTTTTTAAGCGTAATGTTAATGAGCCACGCTCAATTAACCAGCTTCGAAACGCTCCACTCGCGATTGGCCGATTAAGCCAACGACCACGATTTTGCGAATCAGTGGAGCGCCGACCAAAGCAAGTATCACATTTAGGGTTGCAGTGGTTTAACAGCATTCACAAAATAACTGGTTTCACCGAAACAGGTCGTTGGAATACCTTTATGCTCGGTATAAACTAACGACACGCGCTTGCCCATTTGTGCGTTTATTAAAGTAGCGAGTGCGGCATCTTTCACGGTAAATTGCCACAATACAGGCGCCACGCCTGGCAACGCGCTCAACGCAATTTCACCCTCATAAGTCTTACAAAACCAGCCTTTACGCGAAAATTTTTGCAAATAACCAGCGCGCTCGCCATCAGAGTACGACACGTTTAGCACAATGGCCAAATATGCCGCAATCAGCAATATGGGCAGTATCGTCGCTAACGCAATCCATTTTTTCATGCCGTATTCCTAAACAAATTCAACAAAATTATTTTACCTTAAAGCCATGGTTTAAATGCAGCAAAATTAACGCCCACGCCCAGTTTGCGGACGCGATTGGCGATTGGCATTATGTGCTGGCTGTGGCTTATTGGCTACATTACCATTAGCTGGAGACTTAGGCTTATTGGTACTTGGCAGCGCTTGGCCAGCAGCTTGCGCACGCGCTACATTATCTTTATTCCAACCTTTTGGTGGGCGGCCTGATGATTGCGGACGCGGTGCACGTGGTGCTTCAGGCTCTGGTTTGGCTGATGGCACATAGCCTTCAACTGGTAATACTGGGATGGCCTTTTTAATCAGCTTTTCAATGTCTTTAAGTAATTTTAACTCTTCACGATCTACCAGCGAAACGGCGGCGCCACTGCTCCCTGCGCGGCCAGTACGGCCGATGCGATGCAC
>JANNBX010000092.1:0-1506 GCA_031385945.1 Methylophilaceae bacterium
CAAATATTAAGTGCAGCATGTGAAACGGCACCAGAAATCAATTTAAACAGATTGCGCTGGCTACTGAGCGCAACCCCAGATGTGAAGGATGAGGCGACCAACGCACCTGCAACTACATCTGCAAATCAGCCACATAACCCAAACCCTATTGCAGACCCAACAAAGCTGGTGCAAGTTGGTTTTGTGAATGCAGAAATTAAAGGTTTTACTGGAGATTACCGCGCGGCACTGAATACAGTGAGCCAATTTGCAGATACCTTAAAGGCTAATCCGGCAGTGGAGTCAGTGCTTATTTTGCAAGAGCCAGTCAATGTGAGTTCGCTGGCAAATTTACAAGGCAGCACGACAGACGAAACGGCAAATGAAAGCCCGCCTGCGATTTTTAAGCTTAAAATTGTGTTGAAGCCGCAAACGATTGATATGACCAATGCTGCTTTAACAGTTTCAAAGAGTGCATCATGAGTATGACGCAGCAAGACTGGCGCAAGCTTCGGTATCCCATTATCGGCTTAGGTGCTTCATTAATCCTTGCTGGATTGTTAATCAGTCTTGCCGATCAATATCGAAAAGAAAATGTAACGGCGCTATCTACACAACAAAATTTATTGAATCAAGCGCGGCAGAAATATCAGTCTTCTGGCCTAGAAAAAGAAACGATTACACAATATCTGCCAGTCTATAACGATTTGCTTACCAGCGGATTTGTTGGTGAAGAGCGCCGCATAGAATGGATAGAGACCTTGCGTCAGATTCACCATCAACATAAATTGTTTAGTATTGATTACAGCATTGGTTTACAAGAAAACTATAAGCCAACTTTTTTGGCGAATTTAGGTAATTTTGCGTTGCATCGTTCGGTAATGAAATTGAATTTGGACATGCTACATGAAGGCGATTTGTTGACGCTTTTAGATGGATTGCAAGAACAATCTACCCCATTTATTGTACGCGAATGTGAAATTAGTCGACCAATTGGCGCAAGCATCAATATTAAAAATGTAAGTGCAAACTTAAAAGCGGCGTGTGAAATCGATTGGCTAACCCTGCGTGATCCTCAGCTGACTAATGTGATTCCGACGGGGGCGCTATGATAAAGTTTTTTACATTTTACTTGGTTATAACGGTGCAAACATTAACGCTACAGATAGCGCAAGCCGCACAGCCTATGGGCCGCTTGTTCAGCTCCCCCACAGAGCGCAGCACACTCAATTACTTACGCCAAACAAAAAAAGTGATGATAGCCACACCTAACGCACCTGAACAGCAAGTTGAATCTGCACCAGTAATATTGCCAGACGCTATTAATATGCAGGGTTATGTAAAACGCAGTGATGGCAAGCAGGGTACTGTATGGATTAATAATCAAGCCATGCAAGAAAACACCAGCAATAAAGATGTGCAAGTGGGCAGCTTACCCGAAAATGGCAACCGCATTCCGCTTAAACTGCCCGCTAATGGCCGTCGCTTAACCCTAAAGGCAGGACAAGTATATGACCCTGAAAATAA
>JANNBX010000095.1:0-2851 GCA_031385945.1 Methylophilaceae bacterium
GATACAAGAAAACTTTACAGAAATTACCGCGACCGTTTGGCGCGAAAACTTAGTGAAAATTGACGGCATGTTTATGATTACCAAAGTGCCGAGTTTGCCAGTGTTAAAAGTCGGCACCAAAGTGCTATTAGAAGTTAAGCATATTGATACTTTGCTGATGGAATTAAACTGCAAATTTAAAGCCGTGATTGAGATGGAAGCTGTAGATGATGTATTGAGTGAAGAAGCTGAGGCGAATATTGAGGTTTAAAGGAAAAGTCCATAAAAGTGTGGTGGATGACAATGTAGTAGAAGTGAGCGAGGTTGATGGTGTTCGGTCGCTGCATTTAGGCTCAAACACTGTGCAAAGTAGCATGAAGTTGCGTGATACATTTGCCCTTGAGCTCGCTTATACACGTGGCATGATGTGCTTTTTATTATTTTCAGAACAAATCAAGCATGTGTTAACAATTGGCTTGGGTGGAGGCTCCTGTGCTAAATATATGGTACAAAACTGCCCTGAAATCAACCAAACAGTGATTGAAATTAACCCGCAAATCATCAGCATAGCCAATAGTCATTTTTATGTACCGCTGAATGATGAAAAGCTCAATATTGTTGAGGGTGATGGTCTTGAATACCTCAAAAATAACGTAAACAGCGCAGATTGCTTGATGATCGATGCGTTTGATGCGCATGGTATTCCACCTGATTTTTGCAGCCAAGATTTTTTTGATGGTTGTGAAATGGCACTCACTGAGCGCGGTATTTTCGCGATCAACTTATGGGGTTCAGACAAAAATTTCGATGTGTATTGTCAGCGCATTGAGTCATCCTTTAACGGTCGTGCTCTAATATTGCCAACGGGCAAGCCTGGCAATATTGTGGTGTTTGGCTTTAAGTTTTCACCCAATTTACAAACCACCACTTTGCGCGAGCGCGCTAAAGCGTTAGAAAATACACATAAAATAGAATTTGAACGCTTTTTAGAAAAATTGTGCGACCATAACCCGCATAATCATAAACAATTGTTTTGGCACGGCCACAACATCACACCTTAAGGATATAACATGCAAAACCAATATTTCGCCACTTGCCCACGCGGTTTAGAAGCGCTTTTAGAGGCAGAATTAACCGCTAGCGGCGCCAGCAACATCAAGCCAACAGATGGCGGTATTGCCTTTGCGGGCGATTTGGGGGTTTGCTATC
The DNA here is from genome assembly GCA_031385945.1 of Methylophilaceae bacterium. GTDB lineage: Bacteria > Pseudomonadota > Gammaproteobacteria > Burkholderiales > Methylophilaceae > JANNBX01. The sequence goes on from JANNBX010000095.1 coordinate 1,189, forward strand.
ATGCGAATTTACACTCACGCATAGCTACACGCATTCTCATGCAGGTGGGGCGCGGCAATTACGCTAATGAAGATGATTTGTTTGATGCAGCTTATAAACTCAATTGGCCGAACTGGTTTGATGTCAAACATGATTTTATGGTGAAAGTAACAGGTGTTAAATGCCCTTTAAAAAGCCTAGAATTTGCGACTTTACGTATTAAAGACGCCATTTGCGATAAGTTTAGATTGTCGCTTGGTTCACGCCCCTATATTGATACTAAAACGCCAGCTGTGCGCATCCATGCGTATTTGGCGGTAGATAGTTATATTTATTACATCGATACATCAGGCGATGCGCTCTATATGCGGGGCAACCGCAAAGCCAGTATTGAAGCGCCTTTGCGTGAAAATTTAGCGGCAGGAATCTTGCAGCTTTCAGGTTGGCAAGCAGGGCAGTCATTTTTAGACCCAATGTGTGGCAGCGGTACATTTTTGCTAGAAGCGGCCATGATTGCACTAAATATTGCCCCTGGTTTAAAACGTGATTTTGGTTTTGAAAAACTCAAAAATTTTGAATCAGACACTTGGAAAAAGATTAAAAATACTGCGGTTAAAAATGCCAAGCCAGTCACTTTTCAAAAGCTTTACGGCTCAGATAGTGATTTACGTGCTTTGCGCGTAGCCAAACAAAACCTCAGTGAAGCTGGTTTATTAGAGGCTGTGCAATTGCATCAAGCCAATATTACTGAAGTGTTGCCGCCAGATGAAAGCGGCGTGATGGTTGCCAACCCACCGTATGGCGTACGGATTGGTGAAGATGAAGAATTAGCTGCACTGTACCCACAAATGGGTGAAGCGTTAAAACGCAAATTTGCAGGTTGGAATACCTACTTTTTAACCAATGATTTACGCTTACCAAAACTCATGCGCTTAACACCAAGCAAACGTACACCGCTGTTTAATGGGCCACTAGAGTGCCGATTGTTTGAAATTAAAATGGTGGCAGGTAGCAACCGAAAGTAACTTAACCTCGTCATTCTGAGCGTTAGTGAAGAATCCAGTTGTAAAGTTGCTCAAAACTGGATTTTTCGCTTCGCTCAAGATGACGGCAGGAGGATAAATGACAGATTCGCTAGATAATTTACGCAATCGTATTAACACATTTGTAGCTGAACGTGACTGGGCGCAATTTCACACGCCTAAAAATTTGAGCATGGCAATGATAGTGGAGGCAGCTGAATTAGTTGAGCATTTTCAATGGGATACGCCCATAGAGAGCCAACAATTATCAGCGCAAAAACGAGAGGCTGTTAGCCATGAGCTGGCAGATACTTTTGTTTATTTACTTAGAATCGCCGAAGTATTGAATATCGATTTAATAGAAGCCGCAAATCAAAAAATCACCCTAAACGCATTGAAATACCCAATAGAAAAAGCAAAAGGCAGTAATGCTAAATATACTGAGTATCAATAAAATCAGGTAGTAGTAAAAATCAAATCAGAGGACAATTTGGAGTGGATCAAGAAAGTTAATTTAAGATAATTTTAGTCAATTATTAATTAAACATGATTTTAATTAAGCTTTTTGGAGGAGAATACTCACCGCATTGCCACCAAAACCAACGGCATTTATCAAAACTTTTTTGATTGCTCTTTTTTGAAATGCTGCTTTTGCAAATGGC
>JANNBX010000121.1:0-5425 GCA_031385945.1 Methylophilaceae bacterium
GTATTTTAGAGACGACAGATTTGCGATTGCAATTAAAAGATATTCAAACGCCAACGCTTATTTTGCATGGCGAAAAAGATGGCTTATCTCCCATTGGCGCAGGTGAATTTTTAGCCGAGCATATTCAAAATAGCCAGTTTAAAATGTTTCCAAAAGCTAGTCATGCACCTTTTTTATCGCATCCTGCTGAGTTTATAAAAAGCTTAAATCAATTTTTACAATGAATATGAACGATATTTACCACTTAGACAAAGCCCGTGTGCGCCGCTCTTTTAACCGCGCAGCGGGCGATTATGACGCCGCAGCAGTTTTGCAAAAGCAAGTACGCGAAGAAATGCTCAGCCGTTTAGACTTAGTAAAACTCAAGCCACAAACGATTTTAGATGCAGGTTGTGGCACAGGTCATGGTGGCTTAAGTTTAGGCAAAAAGTTTAAAAAGGCGCAAATTGTTGCGCTAGATGTTGCACCTGCTATGTTGCAAGCAGCATTAAATAATCAAGGATTTTTGCAAAAAACATTTAATCCTATTCAAACTATTTGTGCTGATATTGAACAACTACCGCTGCAAGATGAGTCCGTAGAGCTTGCATGGTCAAATTTAGCCATTCAATGGTGCAATGACTTAGATGCAGCATTTACTGAGTTTCATCGCGTTTTAAAGCCAGAAGGCTTGTTGATGTTTAGCACTTTTGGGCCAGATACTTTACGCGAGTTACGTACAGCTAGTTCGCAAGACAATACAACCAGCGTTAGCAGATTTATTGATATGCATGACATTGGCGACGCGCTAGTGCGCGCGGGCTTTAGCGCCCCCGTGCTAGATGTAGAGCGCTACACGCTGACATACGACACTGTTATTGACGTGATGCGTGATCTAAAAGCAATCGGCGCACATAATGCCGCAGAGGGGCGCACACGTGGCTTGCAAGGGCGTGGCTTCTTGCAAAAATTGGCTGAAAATTATGAGCAATTTAGAGTGGAAAATAAGTTACCTGCCACTTTTGAGGTCGTGTTTGGGCATGCGTGGAAAGGCAAGGCGCGTGATAAAACCAAAATGGATGACGGCTATGCGCCCATTAATTTTGTGCCTAAAACCATAAAATCATGACCAAAGCGTACTTTATTACAGGTACTGATACCGATATTGGCAAGACCCATATCGCCACTGCGCTCATTCAACATTTTGTAGCGCTGAACTTTAAAACCATAGGCATGAAGCCCATTTCAGCGGGTTGCGACATGCATAATGGGCAATTAAAAAATGAAGATGCGCTACAGTTATTAGCCGCAAGCAATGTCACCGCGCCTTATAGTTTGGTGAATCCTTATGCGTTTGCACCCGCAATTGCGCCGCACTTAGCGGCAAATTTGGAGGGTGAAACCATCAGCATTGCGCATATTCAAGCGGCATATACTCAATTAACTGCATTGGCTGAAGTGTTGATTGTAGAGGGCGCTGGTGGGTTTTTAGTGCCGATAAACGACACTGAAACCATTGCAGATTTAAGTGTAGCGTTGAATATTCCCGTTATTTTAGTGGTTGGCATGCGGCTAGGTTGCATCAATCACGCTTTGTTGTCAGTGCTTGCAATTGAACAAAAAGGCTTGAAGTTGAGCGGCTGGATAGCTAACGAAATTGACACGGAAATGCCGCGATTGCACGAAAATATTGCTAGTTTGACTGCCAGAATCAACGCGCCATATTTAGGTTTTGTTGCTTGGCAGAAAGGTGCTGGTGTAGATAAACTCTGCAGCCAGCTTGATTTAAGCAGGTTATAACTAATCACTAAATATCATGTCATTCCGACGAAAGTCGGAATCCAGTGTCGTTAAAGTCACTAGATTCCGTGTCAAGCGCGGAATGACCTAGTCAATTAAAGTTAGCATCAGCATTTGATTGCAAGCTAAGATTTATTGATTTAAATTCAAAACTTTTAAATTACGCGCTCTAACAGTTTTTAGAAGCGCTGCATCTTCAAGTAGATTTGAGCCATTCGACGGTATCATTTCGGTTAGTTTTGTTTGCCAATCTACGCTATTAACCTCTGCACTAAAGCATTTATTCAACACACCTAACATCGCACTCACACTCACTGAAGCACCAGGCGATGCCCCTAATAGTGCGGCGATACTACCATCCTCACTCGCGACAATTTCTGTGCCAAACTCCAGTTTCCCACCTTTATCGTCACAGTTTTTAATGATTTGCACACGTTTGCCTGCGTGGCTTAAATGCCAGTCAGTACTCACAGCAGCTGGGTAAAATTGGCGCAATGCCTGCAAGCGTTGTTTTTGTGTTTGAAATACCTCGCCAACCAAATAGCGGGTGAGGTCCATATTATGTTTACCCGCACCAAACATCGCTTTAAAGTTATTGGCTTTTACTGATTTAATTAAATCAACAAACGAACCTTGCTTTAAAAACTTAGTGGTAAACCCCGCAAAAGGGCCAAATAACAAGGCTTCTTTGCCATCAATAATGCGCGTATCTAAATGCGGCACAGACATTGGCGGGGCGCCAATCGCCGCTTTGCCGTAGACTTTGGCATTGTGCTGTTTCACCACCCCTGGCTTTTCGCAGACTAGCCACTGACCACTGACGGGGAAGCCGCCATAGCCTTTTGATTCTGGCACTTTTGCTTTTTGCAGCAACGGTAGCGCGCCACCACCCGCGCCTAAAAATACAAATTGCGTCACAACAGTGCTCGCTTTTTTATTGTTATCTTTAAGATGCACATGCCAGCCATCTGCGTGTTTTTTGAGCGATTGCACTTTGGTATTGAGTTGCAAATTAAAGTGCTGAGACGTTTGTAAGTTCGCAATCAACTGCCGTGTTAAATTACCAAAATCAATATCGCTACCATAAGCCACACGTGTTGCGGCAATTGGCTCTGAGTGACTTCGCTCATTTATAATCAGCGGCATCCACTGACTGATTTCTGCAAAATCTTCAGAATATTGCATATCTGCAAATAAGTGATGTTTGCTTAACGCTTCAAAACGCGCTTTTAAAAATGCGACGTCTTCACTGCCCCACACCAAGCTAATATGCGGTGTTTGGTTGATAAAGCTTTTATCAATCATGCCGTTTTGCACCAAGCTTGCCCAAAACTGCAAAGATAATTCAAATTGCGCATTGATTTTTAAAGCACGTTCAATGTCAATTTTTTCATTATTTTGTGGCGTGTAATTGAGCTCACAATAGCCTGCATGACCCGTACCTGCGTTGTTCCAACCATCGCTGCTCTCACCTGCAATTGACTCCAGCTTTTCAATCATAGTGATATTTAATTGCGGATTTAACTGCTTGAGTAACATGCCCAGAGTAGCGCTCATAATGCCTGCGCCTACCAGTAAAATATCGGTTTTGATGATCATAATGCTGATGAATCTTGAAGTTGATAAAGTTGATGTTGGCTAATGTAATTTAAAACATTGTCTGGCATTAAATAACGTGTGCTTTTTTGTGCAGATAAATCATTGCGGATGTTGGTCGAAGAAATATCCAACGCAGTAATTGCCTGCATGGTAATAAACCCCGCAGGGTTGTTCACTAAATCATCATTATTTTCGGTGTAATGATCACCTAGAAAAGCTTGCAATATAGTATTCAGTGGCGTTTTCTGTGGTTGAGGCCGCTGCACTAAAATAATATTGCAGTAGTTAATCAGCGTTTCCCATTCATGCCAAGTATCAAGCTTCACAAACGCGTCGCTTCCCATTATCAGGCATAAGCTCGTGTTTTCGCCTAATTCTTCACGCAAGCTTTTAAGGGTGTCAATCGTATAAGATGCGCCAGCTCTTTGCAGCTCTGTGGTATCTAGCTTAAATTTAGCGTTGTTTTGAATAGCCAACGCCACCATTTCAGCACGGTGTTTTGCCGTAACAGAGGGCACAGGCTTGTGCGGCGGATTAGCGGAGGGGATAAAACGCACTTCATCAAAATTGAGCGCATTAGCTAACTCTTCAGCTAGGCGCAAATGGCCTAGATGAATAGGGTTAAAAGTACCACCGAGCAGTCCAACGACACGCATACTAAAGATTTTTAGCCCCGAACGTGGCCGTCACCCAGCACCACATATTTAAGCGAAGTTAAACCCTCTAAACCAACAGGGCCGCGGGCATGGAGTTTATCAGTTGAAATGCCAATTTCAGCACCTAAGCCGTATTCAAAGCCATCGGCAAAGCGCGTTGATGCGTTCACCATTACGCTGCTAGAATCTACTTCACGCAAAAATCTACGTGCTTTTGTGTAGTTTTCAGTCACAATAGCTTCAGTGTGTTGGCTTGAATGCTGGTTAATATGCATAATGGCTTCATCTAAATCATCTACCACTTTGCACGAAATAATTGCGGCTAAGTATTCTGTATAGTAGTCATCAACAGTTGCAGGAATCGCTTGTTTTACCAAAGCTAAAGTCTCGCTACAACCCCTAATTTCAATACCGTGCGCAGTCAACATATCTGCTAATTTAGGTAACATATCCGCCGCAACTGAACGTGCAATCAGTAAAGATTCGGCTGTATTACACGTACCAAGACGTTGCGTTTTGCTGTTTTCCAGCACTTTTAACGCTTTGCTGAAATCAGCTTCGTCATCGATATACACGTGACAATTGCCATCTAAATGTTTAATCACTGGTATGCGTGCATCGTTTGAAATACGCTCAATTAGCCCTTTGCCGCCGCGTGGCACAATCACATCTACATATTGTTTCATGGTAATCAATTCACCCACTGCAGCCCGGTCAGTTGTTTCTATGACTTGCACGGCGGTTGCTGGCAAGCCTACTTTTTCTAAGCCATCATGCACGAGTTTTGCGAGCGCTTGATTGCAATGAATCGCTTCACTGCCGCCACGCAAAATGGCGGCATTGCCAGATTTAATACAAAGCCCAGCAGCATCTACCGTTACGTTTGGACGCGCCTCATAAATAATACCAATCACGCCCAAAGGCACACGCATTCTGCCCACTTGTATGCCGCTTGGTAGGTATTTAAAGTCGGTCATTTCGCCAATTGGGTCATTCAATGCAGCAATTTGTTGTAAACCCTCAACCATCGTAGCGATTGATTTTTCGCTTAAGCTCAAGCGATCTAGCATTGCCTCCTCTAAACCATTGGCGCGCGCTACATCTAGGTCTTGTTTGTTTGCACTTAATAACGTAGCTTTTTCGCGCAGAATCGCTTGTGCTATGGCGAGCAATGCTTTATTTTTTGTGTTGGTGTCGGCGGCCGCCATCAAGCGCGAAGCTTTCCGCGCTTCAACGCCAACAGCATTCATGTAGTGTTTAATGTCCATATTAGTATTTTACTATAATATTCAACTGTTTAGGCTAATGCCTGCTTCTAACTTTAACGCGAGCTAAGCCAAAACACAGTCTCGAGATTTCTAACCATGCATCATTATGTATGAGGCCTTTTG
>JANNBX010000126.1:0-21481 GCA_031385945.1 Methylophilaceae bacterium
CTCGCATCAATCAAATGCGAATTTAACGGCTTGTTAAAAGCCTCAAGCAAATTGCGCCGCGCTAAAACCAGCGGTTCAAGCAAATCAAAAACTTGATTACATTGTTTCTCAGATAAAAGCGGCGGCTCACAGTCATGGCTAATATTAAACACGGCGACCTTTCGTCACCTTGCAAGCCACTCAGAAAAAGCGCACTATCCCACTTTTAACGCGCTTTCCTAATAGTATGTATATTATGTAAAATAATTTATTGTGACTTAATTTCCGTATCTTTAGGTTTTTTCGTGCGAGCTTGTTTCTTGCTATAGCTTGTTACTTGTGTAATGCTAGTTAAGCGTGATTATTAAAAAATCTTAGCGCTAATAAAAATAAATAATAAAAAGGTTAATAATGAAAATATTGGTAGCTTTTACAGGTGGTGTTGTAACGTTTTTTTTATTTGTTTATGGTTTCGGTAAAGTTGTTGAAGTACAGTCGAATTACATAGTCAAGGAAGTAGATCATGTAAGTGAGGTTATATTGGATAGAAGTGCAAAGCACGAGAGGGAGCACTATTTGAATGAAAGTGTGAAGGTATTTATTAAAGGTAGAGACTCAAAAGAATGCATGAAAATACTTGATACGGAATTTTTGGACAATAGAGTATCTGAATGTATAACTGATCATTATGTTGATATGCCGAGGCGTGAAGCTAATATACTCAAAAGGCAAATTAAAGACTGAATACAGTCATTAATTTAAAATAATGACTATCAAATGCAACGAGATGTTATTTTTATGAATGATTTTCAGTATGATTTTTAGCATAATTTTTAGCTAACCAGTAGTCAATGCTAATTTTGCCTGCGCCGTTAAATAGTAAAGGTATAAACATAACAATATAGATGAGCGGTAGTTTATAGTTGCCAAATCCATCATTGTTTTCGTCGATAATACGGTAGCCTTTTAAGAGTTCGCTGATTGAGCTCCAGTCTGCCGGCCAATGCACAGCAGCGATGGCAGCAATGGTTAAGATAATTAAAGAGGTTGATATAAAGCGTGTGGCTAGGCCCAGCACTAGTAGTAATGCCCCGCCAATTTCGAATGATAAGGCTAAGTTCCAGCTGATATCGGCTGAGAGTAAGTTGAATGGGAATGGAAAAGTTACGTCTGCAAACCAGTTTGTACCATTTAGTTTTTCAAGGCCGGCTTCACCGTATTCCCACGCTAGTAATAATCGTAATACTAAAAATGATGTATAAGCACCAGCTAAGTCTAGCTGTCTATGAGTTTTGGTTATCATGTGGTGTAAGCAGTACATGCGAATCTCCCTTTTATTAAATATAGTTAGGTAAAGATTAGTCGCACAAAGTGTTGATTACTTACAGATTTTTGGCTACTCGCAGATAGTTTCAGTTGTAATTGATTAGCATAAACTCAACATTCAATACGTGGACTTATTGCAGGCTCAGTGATGCCAGATTTTAATGGAATGGCAGGTTTTTTTGAGGCATAGCGTTTGTACATAAAGTAAAATCTAACACTAAGTAATAGGACTAAAATGATTGTGTATAAAAGTGGCTCACGGTAATCTTTTTTAACAAGCCACCAAAAGTGTAGCAATCCAAAAATTGCGATTAAATAGACTAGCTGATGTAGCTTTTTCCAGTTTTGTTTTAAGCGGCGAATCATAAAGTTATTAGATGTAACTGCTAGCGGAATAGTGAGTATTAGTGCGCTAAACCCAACTAAAACCCATGGGTGCTTAATAATATCTTTGGTGATTTCTGCCCACTCAAAGGTTTTATCCAGCCAAATATAAGTTGCAAAATGCAGGCAGGCATAGAAAAACATAAATAAACCAGCCATGCGTCTTAATTGGATTGGCCATGAAATATTGGTTAGTTGGCGAAGTGGAGTTAAGCTGAGCGTTACCAGCAAAATAATAATCGCCCAAGTGCCTAGTGAGCGCTCAACAAATTCGATTGGATTAGCGGTCAAGTTTTCTTGAAAGCCCAATACGAATAATCGAATTAGCGGAGTTAAGGCAACCAAAAAGAAGGCTGCCTTAATTGCCAATATCTGCTTTTTAGTTGGATTAAATTTGATCAGGCTAGATTTACTCAACATAAACATACTGATGACCTAGAAATTTTTACGTAAATCTAGACCTGAGTACAACTGCCCTACTTCTTTTTCGTAGCCATTAAACATTTGTGTTTTGATGCGTGGCGTAAATAAACCACCACCAATACGACGCTCTGATGACTGACTCCAACGCGGATGCTCTACAGTTGGATTAACGTTAGCGTAAAAACCATATTCATTTGGGCCTGCTTTCATCCAAGATGTTTGTGGCATTTTGTCTGTAAACCTAATTTTTACAATAGATTTTGCACCCTTAAAGCCATATTTCCAAGGCACAACTAAGCGCATGGGCGCACCATTTTGGTTAGGTAATACTTCACCATACAAGCCTACTGCCATGATAGTTAAGGGATTCATCGCTTCATCTAGGCGCAAAGCTTCGTTATAAGGCCAGTCTAAAATCGGCACACGTACGCCAGGCATGGTGGCTTGGTCTGCAATTGAAATAAACTCAATATATTTAGCATTACCTGTTGGCTCAGCATATTTAATTAAATTAGCCAGTGGTAAACCTACCCATGGAATCACCATAGACCAGCCTTCAACACAGCGCATGCGATATATACGCTCTTCTAGTGGTGCAATTTTGAAAATATCTTCAATTGAAACAGTTTTAGCTTTTTTAACATGGCCTTCAATGCTTACTGACCAAGGCCGTGGTTTAAACAACACTGATTCAGGTGCTGGATCACTTTTACTAGTACCAAACTCATAATAATTATTATAGGTTGTGATTTCTTCAAATTTGGTAAGTTTTTCTTCAGCACCGTAAGCCGTTTTATTAAAGCTAGTAATTTTGGTACGTTTAGGCACTAAAGCTTGCGCTTGCCGAGCTAACAAACCAGAGCCTAAGCTAGCTACTACTGTAAAACCTGCTGCTTTTAAAAAGTCGCGTCTATTGTCAAATACACTTTTTGGCGTAATTTCAGACGGTAAAACATCAGATCTATAGCGTATCAGCATGATTAACCTTCAAGGAGTTTGTTTAGAATATAACTTAGTCGGCATAATTGACGAAGACTTACAAAACTTTAACTATTTTGTGCTTTTTGTATCTCAGCACTCAGTTCCTTGTCGCCTACCGTATCGTTAATTTTTTTAGCTTTTGCTAACAAATCATTAGCTGCAGCTAACTCTTGATTAGCACGTTTGGTGAGTGCCAACGCATAATAAGATTTTGCCTCCCAATATGCACCACCGTATTCAACAGCCAGTTTGGTTACTTTATTGATAGCAATTTCTGCTAGCTTATAATCTTTGTTAGCAGTGTAATACTGGCCCATCAGCAGATTAGACTCAGCAATTAGGTCTAAATCACTCGTGTTTTCAACCGTTACAACGACTTTTAGTTGGCTCTGTACGGCATCCATTGTTTTACCCAATATGGAATACGCAGCGGCAATTTTAGCGTAGTCGTCAGCACGTTCTTCATTATTAGCACTGAGTTTTCCTGCTTCTAAATAGTTTTCTAGTGCTTTATTGTGATCATTTTTGAGTGCGTGTGTTTCAGCAATTAAATTGTATTCAGTACGTTGAAAACGATAGTTGTTAAGCGCAATAGCCTTTTCTAATGCAGCCTCATAGGCTTTTAATGCAGCGTCATAATCTTTAATATTTTTGTAAACACTACCCTTTATAGTCATCACACTCAGTACATCAAATTGCGCAACGGCAACTTTGCCTGCTTCATCTAATGTGGCAATTGCCTCAGCAGGTTTATCTAGCTCGGCTAATGCGCGTGATTTACAGATTAAGCCATGAATATTTTTGTTGTCAATCTTGAGAATAGCACTCGATACACTTAATGCTTTACTTGAGTTATGCTCTTTATTCAGTTGTTTACACTCAATTGCCAGCGTATCAACTTCGCTACTATCTGCTAGAGTAATTTGGCTAAAAAAAACTAAACTAACTGCTAGCAATAACTTATTACTGACAAACTGATTCATTGATACTCTCCAAATATTGTGCCCAATCGTGCCCACCGTTGTGTGCAAAAAAACTGGCATTTAATAAACTTTCTTTATTGTTATAACTAAATTTCTGACCGCTTAGCCCATTCAACGCGCCATTAGCGCATTCGAGTACACATTGTGCGGCTGCGGTATCCCACTCTGATGTTGGCCCTAATCTTGGATAAACGTGCGCAACGCCTTCAGCGACCAAACAAATCTTTAATGAGCTACCCAATGTGACTACAGTAGGTGCTTGTTGGTTCTTTAGCGTAATAGCCGAAATAAATTGTTGCAGACGAAAATCGGCGTGCGAGCGGCTGCCAGCAATGGTGATGTCATGCCCAACAATGCTTTTAACCGCAATTGCAACTGGTGGTTGCTGCCCTACTTGCTTATAGGCAGGCTGACCTTGTTGGGCGTAATACAATAAGTCTTTATCTGGCGCATAAACCACCCCAAGTACCGGCTCATGGTGACTAATTAAAGCAATATTTACGCTAAATTCGCCATTACGCTTGATAAATTCACGCGTGCCATCAAGTGGGTCTATTAGCCAGTAGTCTTGCCACTGCTGGCGTGTTTCGTAGGGTACAAATGCAGACTCTTCTGAGAGTATGGGCAAATTTGAAATTGCTTTTAAGCCAGCTTCAATCACGTAATGTGCAGCCATGTCTGCTGCTGTTAATGGTGAGTTGTCAGCTTTGTGTTCAATTGAAAAATCTGCTGTTTGGTAAACTCGCATAATCGCTTCACCCGCTGCTTTAGCAATAGCAATGATTTGCTGAATATCAATACTGATTATTTTACTTATTGTTTCCGTATTGGTTTTTGCCTGGCTCATGGTGTTTGGGCTCATTGTGTGATTGTTGTTAGCTTATGCCTGATGGCTTTAGTAAGGCCTGTAATGTTGTTTCGTCAATCACGGTAACGCCTAATTCATTAGCTTTTTCAAGCTTGCTGCCAGCGTCACTACCCGCTACCACAAAGTCAGTTTTTTTCGAGACACTGCCGCTCACTTTGCCACCTGCGGCTTCAATCAAAGCTTTTGCATCATCACGGCTTAGTGTGGGTAAAGTACCCGTGAGCACGAATGTTTTGCCAGTTAAAACACCTGTTTGCATCGCTTTACCATCTGACTCTGGCCAGTAAATGCCGCTAGTTATTAGGGCATCTATCACGCTTAAATTATGCGGCTCATGCATAAACTGAAAAAGTGACTCTGCTACAATTGGCCCAACATCAGGCACTTGTTGTAGCGCTTCAATATCTGCTTGTTGAATTGCCTTTAGGTTACCAAAATAGCGGCTTAGATCTTTTGCTGTGCTTTCACCCACATTGCGAATACCTAGCGCGTAAATAAAGCGTGCAAGTGTAGTTTTTTTGCTGAGATCAAGTGCGTCAAGAATATTTTGTGCTGACTTTTCTGCCATCCGCTCTAAATTAGCTAGTTGACTAAATTTGAGTGTGTAAATATCGTTTAAATGCTGCACTAACTGTGCATCAACCAATTGTTCAACTAGCTTTTCACCCAAGCCTTCAATATCCATGGCACGACGTGAAGCAAAGTGGCTAATTGCTTGTTTACGCTGAGCGGGACAAAATAAGCCGCCGCTACACCGCGCTACCGCTTCATCAGCCAGTTTTACAATTTCAGAGCCACACTCAGGGCATTGTGTAGGCATTTCAAAACGTATCGCGCTATCTGGGCGATGCTCTGGCAAAACGCGTAAAACTTCTGGAATCACATCTCCTGCCCTACGCACAATAACAGTGTCACCAACGTGCACATCTTTACGTCGCACTTCATCTTCATTATGTAGCGTGGCATTAGTCACTGTTACTCCGCCTACAAGCACCGCTTTAAGACGCGCAACCGGGGTGATAGCGCCAGTGCGACCTACTTGCACGGTAATGTCCTCTACAACGGTGAATGCTTCTTCAGCAGGAAACTTATGCGCGATAGCCCAGCGTGGGGCGCGCGAGACAAAGCCAAGCTCATTTTGCTGGGCAAAACTATTCACTTTATAAACAACACCGTCAATGTCAAATGGCAGGCTCGGGCGTTTTGCACCAATATCAGCATAAAAATTTAGTAATCCATCCAAACCCATGACGTGTTGTCGTTGCACTGCCACTGGTAGCCCACAATCAGCTAGATATTGCATCGCTTCACTATGCGTTTTAAGTATTGGTGCGCCAACAGCAACGCCCAGCCCATACGCGTAAAACATCAGTGGCCGGGTCGCGGTAATGGCCGGATCGAGCTGACGTAAGCTGCCAGCCGCGGCATTGCGCGGGTTAGCAAAAAGCTTATCATTATTTATGGCTTGTTTTTCATTTAAGCGTACAAAGTCATTTTTGAGCATGAGTACTTCACCGCGGATTTCTAGCAGTTCTGGCGGATTGTTAGCTAATAAACGCGTTGGAATCGCTTTTATGGTACGCAAGTTATGCGTTACATCTTCACCTGTATAGCCATCACCACGTGTTGCGCCTTGAGTAAAAATGCCTTTCTCATAGCTTAAAGTAATCGCCAAGCCATCAAATTTAGGCTCAACAGCATATTCCACAATCGAAACGCCTAAGCTTTCACGTATACGCTTATCAAAAGCTGCTAGTTCGGTTGCTTCAAATGCGTTATTAAGTGACAGCATAGCCTGTCTGTGCGTAATATTATTAAAGCTCGCGAGCGGCTTACCACCAACACGCATAGTGGGCGAATCAGGGGTGATTAGTTGTGGGTTTTGTTGCTCGAGAAGTTGTAATTGACGAAATAATTGGTCGTATTGCGCGTCGCTGATGGTTGGGTTATCTTGCACATAATAGGCAAAATCGTGTTGAGCGATTAGTTTACGTAGCGCAATAACTTCGTTTGCCGCATTGTTTTCAAACAAATCTTGCATCTATAATGACTAGGCAAACAAACGTTTAGCTAAATCACCACCAGGAACCACTTGGCTGAGTGTCATTTTTTCATGCAACAACTTGATTTGGTTGCGTATTTTATCGATGTGCGCCTCTGTCATCGGCTTGTTTTGTTCGTCTAATAATCGCGCCTGCAAGCTAGACTCCATTTGTTTAGCCACTAAAACCATTTGATTAAAAGTAGCCACGCCACTTTTAACATGCGGTAAATCTAACAAAAATTTAATACCTGAAATACTCATAGTTTTAAGCATAAGCGTATTAAATGGTTGCCCATCAATGGTTTGCACTGAAAACAAGACATCACTCGCTTCATTTTTGTAAGTAAATAAACCATTTGCGTTCAGCTCAAAACCATTAGCTTCCAATAAGCCACGCAGTTTTGTACCACTAAAAGGGCTAGCGCTCTCTAGCAAGTTAAAGCTCACCAATTGATCAACTGTCATACAAAATTTATCTAAGTGATCTGCCCGCTCAATTGCGTCAGTTGCTTGCTCTAAGGTAACGTCTGCGCTGAGTTGCTCTGCAATTTCAGCCGATAAATTAGCAAAATATTCAATCACCTCGGCGCGCACAACACCTGCACGATCAGCAATTTGCAATCCAGCACAGGCGGCAATATAAGGCGCTTCAAGGTGCAGCGATTCTAGTGTTTGCCAATTACCATTGGGTGCGGCAATAAAGACTTTATAACTATTTTTAATGCGACCAAACTTAGCAAATTGTGATTTTAATTTAGCACCAATCACGTGATGCTTAAAATTAAATTCAGCTAAATAATCAATACGTTGTGAAAAATATTCTGGTGTACTATTTGGTTTTTGAGTAACTAAAATATTATTTTTTGCTGCAATATCTGAAAGTTCTTCACCGCTACTGAGCTCATCACTAGTAATACGTTTTTCAGTGAAGTTAGCGTTTTCAGCATCATCACTTGGCTTAGTCAAGGCGCTATTAGTTGATTTTGTACTAGTAACTGAGCCATCGGTTGAAGACTTTTCAGAATTTGCCACTGGGTTGGCTGACAACGACTTTAATTCATCTGATTCAATAAGAGATTTTTCATAAAGCTCTGCTTTAAAGCTTTCCATAATGCCTGAATCGGTATGCTCTTGCACTTCGACATTCATACTACTTACATAAAAGTTGGCATCGTCTTCAATAATCGCAGCGTCAGAATCTAGCTTAAAGTCGTCAGCTTCTTCACCGAGTAATGCATCTTTTGTCGGTGAGCCAAATCGTGCTTCAGCGTCTTTTTTGAATTTTCGCTCCTGTAGCATATTGTAGCCAAAAACGGCTATAACAAACAAAAAACCTACAAAAGCAATCATTAGAATTAAGTCAGTCATTTGAAAATCGTTTATTTAGCCTGGTAATAATGTATATACGAATTATAAACCTAATTTGTTGAAAAATTGCCACGCTTAGATTTCTAGTACCAACTGTGCTGCGGCATCCATATCAACGTCAACAACTCTTGAAACGCCTGATTCTTGCATGGTTACACCAATCAATTGCTGCGCCATTTCCATAGTAATTTTGTTATGAGATACAAACATAAATTGTGTTTGCTCACTCATTTGTCGCACCATTTTGCAAAAACGTTCCGTGTTACTGTCGTCCAGCGGTGCATCCACTTCATCCATCAAGCAAAACGGCGCTGGATTAAGCTTAAATAATGCAAACACTAGCGCAATAGCCGTGAGCGCTTTTTCACCACCCGATAATAAGTGAATCGTGCTGTTTTTCTTGCCTGGCGGCTGTGCGACAACTTGCATGCCAGTGTCTAAAATTTCTTCCCCGAGTAGCTCTAAGCGGGCCACACCGCCATTAAAAAGTGTACTAAATAGTAACCCAAAATGCCGATTCGTTTCATCAAACGTATGCTTTAGCTTAGCCTTAGTTTCATGGTCAATTTTACGAATCGCATCTTCAAGTGTTGCAGTTGCTTCACTCAAATCAGCCACTTGTGCATCTAAATAAGTTTTGCGCTCAGTTTCGATGGCTAACTCTTCGTTAGCGGCTAAATTAACGGCCCCTAACGCTGCTATTTCATCTTGTAGACGCTGTGATTTTTGCTCAAACTCACTCGTTTTACTGCTGTCTGTCACCTCAGTCAATAAGTCAGACTCTGCTTGGTTTGTCTGGTTAAACGCTTGCTGACATTGCTCAAAAATCAGTCGTGCCTCTTGATCATTTAATCTGGCTACCTCTAATTTGTCGCGCTCCACATGCAGCTGTTGCTCAAACTGCATACGGCTTCGCTCTTGTAATTGCAAAGCAAGATCTGCATCAGCCATTTGGTTACGCGCTTGTGCAAGAGCTGTTTCAGCATTTTGTTTAGCAGTTAATGCAGCTTCTAAATTTTGTTTTAAATGCCCCATTTTTGCAGTGGTTAGTGCGGTTTCATTTTCAGCAATTTGGCGTTGAAGATTATTTTTCTCCTCAGTAGATACTTTAATCTTGTCAGATAACTCATTCATTTGATTAATTAATAGTTTATTTTTATATGTATTTTCTTGGGTTAAACTATTTGCTTGCTGTAACGCCAGCTGTACCTGACGTAAATCTTCATTAGCGGTTTCTTTTAGTTTTTGTGCGTTAGTAACATTGATCTTTAAAGTAACTAATAAGCTATTGGTTTGTTGTAAAACCAGTTGTTTGGCTTGAAGCTCATCTAAAACATGCGTTTTTTGTAACTCAATTTTTTCCAGCTCAACACTAATAGCCACTTGGCGACTAGCTACAAATTGCGCTTGTTGTTGCAAGCGCTGATAAATAATATTGGCTTGGTTATATTGCTGGTTATCGTTTCGTAATGTTTGTTGCAACTTAGCCAACTGCTCGCGTAGTTGCTTTAAAGCAAACTCAGCCTGTAGTAACTCAGTTTCACTATTTAACAATTGTGATTTTAATAATGGTTCAGCACCTCGCAACGCATCTAACTCACGCTGCCGCTCTAAAACGCCATGTAAGCTGGATTGCGCTGCATAGTAAGTCACACTATTGGCAGTGACCATATCGCCATCTGGCGTCACAAAGAACTCACCATTTTTAAGCTTGTGCGCCTGCGTAATAGCGAGCATTAAATTATCCGCCGTATATACATGTGCTAACCATTCTTTAAGCACAGCTAAATCTGATTTAATAACATGTAACAAGTTAGGTAAATCATTATTTTTATGGTCGTGAATATCGTAATCAGTAGCGACATTATGCGTGACAGTATTTTTCGCTAACACCGTCATAACAGTCGGTCGCGATACGTTTTCTGTCAAATTATCTAGCAATAAAGCATTGAGTCGTTGACCCAGCACAGCCTCTACTGCCCTCTCCCAGCCTGTATTCACCGTGATTTTTTGCCACAACACTGAGGCATCTTGTAATTGATATTGCTTTAACCAATCATTTATCTTGCCATCAGTAATCAGCGCTGTTTGAATCTTTGTTAGCGAATTTGTTTGTGCTTCATTTTGATTCAATAGTCGCTCGGCCTGCGTTTGGTTTTGTCTGAGTACCTGCAAGTGATTAGTTTGGCTGCGCTCTTGCTCAGTCAACACGACGATGTGCTGTTCAGCGTCTTTTACAATTGCTTGTAGCGCGACTAAAGCTTGCTGCTCCTGACTGAGCTCAGTTTCGCTCACCATTACAAGCTTGCTAGACTCAATATTGAGCTGTGTAATTTGCGATTGCTTAGTATTTAACTCACGATTCAAAAACTCTACGCTGGTTTGGATCAGCTTAATATCCTGCTCAGCTTTGTTAAGCGCATCAATTGCCTCTTGCCAGCTAGCGTGTGCCATTTTTTGTGTGCTGAGCGCGTGCGGTAAGCGCGTATTTAGGTGCTGTAAGTCTTCAACGCTTTGTTTCTCTAGCGCAGAATTTTGTTTCAAATCAGCTTCCACTTGCTGTAATTGCGTTGCGTAGATCTGCGTTGCATTTTCCAACTTTGATACTTGTGTAAACAAGTGATTTTTTTGATTGTTTAGACGCTCTTGCGCCTCAGTGTTATAGCGCACTTGTTGCTCAAGATTACTCACTGTGGCGTTTGTTTCGTAATAAGCGGCCTGCGCAGTTTGCATTGCTTCTGCTGCACTATATTGACTTAGGCGAAGAGTTTCAAGCTGGTTTTCGGCACTGCGTAAAGTCGCCAT
Source organism: Methylophilaceae bacterium (assembly GCA_031385945.1). Taxonomy (GTDB): domain Bacteria; phylum Pseudomonadota; class Gammaproteobacteria; order Burkholderiales; family Methylophilaceae; genus JANNBX01. The sequence goes on from JANNBX010000126.1 coordinate 11,162, forward strand.
TTGCGCCTCAAGTGCTGTGACCAGTTTTTCTGTCATTCGCTTAGTTTTTTCCCAATTTAGGGCGGCGTCACGCTTTTTAAGTAACCACGCTAGCGCAACCGTTCGCTTAAAAGCCGCCTGTAACCGATGATACTGTTGTGTAATCGCCGCTTGAGAGGCTAAGCGATTGATTTGCTTCACTAACTCACGACTAATATCTTCAACACGTGTTAAATTTTCACGCGTATCACGTAGGCGTAATTCAGTTTCGCGGCGGCGTTCTTTATACTTACTAATACCAGCCGCTTCTTCTAAAAAAACTCTTAACTCATCAGGCTTGGCTTCTACAATACGGCTAATCGTATTTTGGCCAATAATTGCGTATGCACGCCCACCCAAGCCTGTGCCCAAAAACAAATCGGCTACATCGCGCCGGCGCACGGCGCTGTTGTTAATATAATAAGTTGACCCTCTATCACGCTCAATAATCCGCTTAACGCTAATTTCGGCATACTGGCTCCATTCGCCAGCGGCTTTGCCCAAACTATTATCGAAAATCAGTTCAACACTGGCGCGTGAAATGGGTTTACGTAATGATGAGCCATTAAATATCACCGCATCCATGCTATCACCACGCATTTCTTTCGCTGACGACTCTCCAAGCACCCAGCGAACAGATTCCATTACATTCGATTTGCCGCAGCCATTTGGCCCAACAACGCCAACACGTTGACCACTCAACTGAATTGTAATTGGGTCAACAAATGATTTAAAGCCAGCAAGTTTTAAATGAGTTAAGCGCAAATGTTTAAGTTAGTTTATTTAATTTGATATACGGATGAATGTATTTTAATAGCCGCTTTTTTATAAGCGTTTTATAATAGTGCATTATTTGTTAAGAATGCCATTATGTCTAGCTCTGCCTTGCACGAACACGTAACGCTTTTAGGTGATTTAACTGCGCAACCGTCTAAAACATTAGAGACGTTTCCAAACCCAAACCCACAACGTGACTTCCATATTCACATGGAGATCCCGGAATTTACTTGCCTTTGCCCTAAAACTGGTCAGCCAGACTTCGCTGTTATTTACTTAGACTACATTCCAGACTTGCAATGCGTTGAACTTAAAAGCTTAAAACTCTACATTGTGTCGTTTCGCAATGAAGGTTGTTTTCACGAAGCAGTCACCAATCGAATACTAGATGACTTAGTAGCGGCCACCCAGCCTAAATTTATGCGCGTAACTGCTAAGTTCTTTGTGCGTGGTGGTATTTTTACCAATGTTGTTGCAGAGCATCATCAAGTTGGCTGGCAGCCAATGCCAACTGTTAATCTATTACAATTTGACAGCAACTCAAACACGCGCGGTTAAATGCTAAATTTAACAGAAAGTGATTGACAACAACCCCGCCCATCTTTAATATCGCACCTTCTTTGAAAAGCCGCGTTAACACTAGTTTTCTCAGCATTTTAAAAGAACCCAATTAGATGTAAACGGGGGTATAGCTCAGCTGGGAGAGCGCTTGCATGGCATGCAAGAGGTCAGCGGTTCGATCCCGCTTACCTCCACCAAAAATTGGAGTGTTTAGTTGAGTTAACGTTAAATAAACGCTTATTCAATTAGCCAAAATGTAGTACAATGTTATCGTTGTGAAATATGCAGTAGGCATTAAATAGCTATCAAATGCTATCGGTTTAAATTCCAAGGTCCCCATCGTCTAGAGGCCTAGGACACCTCCCTTTCACGGAGGCGACCGGGGTTCGAATCCCCGTGGGGACGCCAATGATTTTTTCATTGATTTCAATAGTTACACTTCAATTGATTACTATTTCAATTACAAGAGTTTTTGTTATTAATAACAACTCTTCGAATCAGCAGTTGCTCTCTAGTATTCGATTCGTACAAAACTCATCAAAATTAACTTAATTAAAGCGTTAAAATAACTTACTAAGTGTTTTTACTTTTTTTAATAGAATATCAACAAAGCTAATGCACGATATTATCAAACTTTCTAGCTCTCATTTGCCTACCGCATTTGGAGAATTTCTGATTCATGTGTATCAAGATAGTCACACTTTGATTGAGCATGTTGCATTAGTGATGGGTGATATTCATGCGCAAAAAGATGTATTAACACGAGTGCATTCAGAGTGCTTAACTGGCGATATTTTTGCATCAAGACGCTGCGATTGTGGTGAGCAACTGGCACTTTCACAAAAACAGATTGCTCAAGCAGGCCAAGGTATTATTGTTTATCTACGCGATCATGAGGGTAGAGGTATCGGTTTGGCGAACAAAATTCGTGCTTATGCCCTTCAAGACAAGGGGTTAGATACGGTAGAGGCAAACTTAGCACTCGGTTTGCCAATTGATAGTCGTTCATTTAAAGTTGCTTCAGACATACTTTTTGAACTTGGTGTGCAGTCGATCAAATTGCTGAGTAATAACCCTGCCAAGTGCGAAGCATTAAAAAATAATGGTACTAAAGTTAGCGAACTGGTACCTTTGAAAGTCGCTAGCAATAAAACGAATAAACAATATCTGCGCACTAAAAAAACCAAATTAGGTCATTTGCTCGGTGAATAACCGCTAGTAATCAAATATAAAACTTTCTTTAAGCACACGCTTTTTTGAATACGTACTTCTAATATTAAAAAGCTTAGCTCAAAAAAATAGCGGCACTAATATTAACAAAAATCCTATCATTGAAACCAACCAAACAAGGCTACGTATTAACGGTATACCTAGCGCATATATTGGTAAATAGATAATACGTGCAGCCAAATATGCAATGGCGCCGAACTGACTATAAATACTGAAAGATTGCGTAGCCGAAACGAGAAGTATAGCGGCTGCAAATAGTGGGAATGTCTCAAAAAAATTAACTTGTGCTCGGTGTAGCCTACCTGCCAACGGACTAACAGCTTGTGAGTTAGTGTCTCTAGCACCCATATTCCACGATATGCCCAGCTCTTTAGTGCGCACATGGGCAGCAATTAAAATGTGAGCTAAACCTAATATTGTGGTCCAGGCTAAGCAGGTCAATTCTGTATTCATGTGGTAGCTCCAAACTCTTAATTTTGTGTACGTTGTGATTATAAGTGAACCATCTTAAGTAATGCTGCAATAACTTCGCAGTATGAAATAATGATAAGTTCCGGTAATAAATTTCGCCGCGTTAATTTAATATGATGTTGTAGTTTTTTTCACATATAACCATCTTTAACTATTGTGGCACATAAGCAAAAAACCATTCACCATAGCTTTTTTGATTTTCAAAATGACGGTTTATAAATCGAAAATTTTTGGTTTTAAATGGTTTTTTGTCAGATAAGCTGTAAATACCAAGCACACCCCCACTAGGTGCTTCTAACATACCCCAGCCAAGTTTTTGTGTGATTGGGTCTTGGTAAAGTTTACGTATATGTCGCCTAGGGCTAGCGAAACGTACATCTTTTAATAAATCTTCAAGGCTAGCTGGGTAATGTTTTACCACGCCTGGTGTTTGGTTGTAGTAGCTACCGATAGCATTTCGATAAGCATTGCCCACTTTCAGTAATTCAATTTCGCGCTCACGTGCGCGAGCTTCGCTATATTTAGCGCTAGCTTGGGTGAGCGCAAGCCCAGCAATGGCAACTAAACATAGCATTCCCAGCAAAATAAAGCCTTGCTGCCTGCTTTTGACAGTGGAATTACCATTGTGCATAGGCGCTACCGTCAATTGCTAATTTTTCAGAGCCGCTATGCACGTCGTAAATCGCACCTTTGGCGTTAATATCGGGTGGCGCAGTTAAAGCCCAAGTTGCGTTACTTTCTGTTATTGGGTCTTCAGGCACAGCACGTAAATACTGACGTGACACCAAATCATCTAAAGTATTAGGGTAAGTATTGGTGTCGCTATAATATTTGTCCAGCGCGTCACGAATCACGCTTAAATCATGCTTTAGTGTGGTTTCTTTAGCACGATTAAGTGATGCAAAATATTTTGGCGTCACCAAACTAAGCAAAGTAGCAATAATCGAGAGCACGACTAATATTTCAATTAGCGTGAAACCTAGCGTTTTCCTTAACTTTACCATGATGTGTAAGCCTGATTATTCAAGCCAATTTCACTGGATGTTGAAGCAATATCGTAAACATCATCGCCCGCTGTTGGCGTTTCAAAGCTACTTTCATAGCTACGTTTCGCCCAAGTTTCATCGTTACTTAAGCCTTCATCTGTTGCAAATGGATCACGCGTAATACGCCGCAAAAAATAGATTTTCTTCTTATTCACATCTTTAATATTTTCAACACCTTTAACTAATATTTGCAAATTAGGCGGATAACCATTTCCATCCAACTCTTTTTCAATCAAACCATCATCAGCGGCTTGTTTATAAGCATCAATCGCATCGCGAATTTGCCAAAGTGATTGCCTGAGCTCCTCTTCTTTGTGGCGTTTGGCGCTAAGCTGCATTAGCGGCGCGGCAGAGGTGACTAACAGCGCCAGTAGCACAAGCGCTACTAACAGTTCAATCAGCGTAAAGCCTTTATTGCAGCGCATGATTGCTAGCATTAGCGTCAAGTGCAGGTTGTAATAATTGGCTGGCAAAATCTCTATCTACAGCTGATTTTTCAGCCTGTAAATTTTGCGGTGTGGGCAAGCTAATAGCCTGTATTGGTGCGGCAGCTGGCGCATTATTTTCCACCTGCTTAACCTTGCTGGTACTATGCTCAACGCCTGATGGGAACACCGTGTAGATGTGATTCGCTGGCGTGATATTATTGATGATGCGCGGCGTAATCAGCAACACAATCTCATTTTTACGTCGGTCATTATTTTTGTTGGTGAATAATCTGCCGATGAAAGGCAAGCGAGATAAGCCAGGTACGCCATTTGAAATACTTTGGCTATCATCACGAAACAACCCTGCCAAAATTTGCGTTTCGCCATCTTTAAGTTGCAATGTAGTGTTGGCATTGCGGCTACCTATCGTATAAGCCAGCACGCCGCTATCTGTTTTTACTTGGTCGGTTACATTGCTCACCTCCAAGCCCACTTTGATACTCACTTGATTTTGTAACAATATCGTCGGCTCAACATCTAGTTTAATGCCCACATCTAAATAACTAACTGTTTGCGACACAAAGCCTGTTGAGTTCGCTACGCTAGTTAATACGGGTATTTTGTCACCCACATGTATTTTGGCTTTTTCGCGATTTTTCACGCGAATTTGTGGGTTAGCTAAAAGGTTAGTATCGGTATTTTGTTGCAACAAACTCAACGCTAACGCAGGATCGCTAATCGTAAATACACCTAAGCCAGAATTAAAGTTTTTAAGCTCAGCCAAGCTCAGCCTGCCTGGGGTAAGCGTTGTTACGCCACTAGAGCTCGCTCTACCTTGTACACCAACACCAATTTGCGTGGGGTAAGTCACACCAATGGCTTCTAAATTCTTGCGGTTCACTTCCATCACTTCTACTTCGAGCATCACTTCTGGCTCGGTCATATCTTGCGATGCAATCAGCTTTTCAGCCATTTGGATGGCGGACAAGGTATCGCGCATAATCAGGGTATTCAGCTTTTCATCGATATAAACGTCTTTACTTTTCACCACGGTTTTAATCATGTTTAAAGCACGTTTAGCATCTAAATTACTTAAATAAAAGCTACGTACAAATAACTCTTGATACTCTGCGCTACGGCTCAAAGGGTAAATGAGCAGCGTATTTTGATTTAAAACTTTTTTGGCTAATTGATTGCTGCTTAAAATCACCTCAATAGCGTCTTCAAGCGGTGTGTCACGCAGGAAAATACTGGTTTGTTGGTTATCGTTTAACTCGCGGTCATACGTAAAATTGAGTTTTGTGGCTTTGCCAATAAATTCAAAAATAGATTTAATTGGCGTATTTTTAAACTCTAAAGTAATCGGCTGTTTAAAAGCGGTTTGTAACTTCGGGATGGTAGTGGTTTTTTCTATGCGGCTTTTTTCTATCATTTCAAACAGTTGACGTGCTTCAATATGGTTGGCATCTTCTGCTAGTATGCTGCGTGATATCAATTGTGCAGTTTCAATATCATTGTTTTTTAGCGCTGTTTGCGCGTTGATTAACATCAAATTATGGTTTTGTGCGTGAGTGATTCTCTTCAAACCATCTAGTGCGCGTACGTTGTTGGGTGACCATTTAAGCGCCTCATTAAAGCTAGCATTTGCCTCAGATAATTGACTGTTTAAGCGCTGTGTTTCAGCTACCTTAATCAAATTTAATATGCGTAAATCTTGCTGAATTTTTAATGTAGCAGCATACAACGGTTGGTCAGGATATTGCGTTGCTAACTGCTGCAATTGCAGAATGCCCTCCTCCAACTTACCCTTTTGAATCAACATCTTAGCAGTATCATAACTGGGGTCTATTGCACGCTCATCTGCACGCAAGCCCACAGCAAAACACAAAAGAAAAACGGTTAATACTAAATAAATACTTCTCAACTGATTGCTCCAATAGTTAACTGCGAGTCTATTTTTTGTGGAATATTTCTGAAAGTCATCATCGGTGGCTTTATTGCGGTCACCTGCCAAACACCATCAATGATGTCGTTTATCTGCACTGAAAAATGTCGGCTACCATCGCTAATAAATACCGTGGTTTCACCAGCTACCGACAACTTGCCAACATACACAAATGGCAAAGTGAGCGGCTGTTCAACCGCTACATCAGTAGTAGGCATGTCAACACTGGGGCTTAAGTAAGCTGACTGAAATAAACTTTGCGGATCATCGATAATCTGTACTCTAAAAATATGAGCCTTTAGCGATTTTGGTTCGTCATCATGTTGGCTGATTAAAAAGTTTGATGATGTCACCAACTCAGGTGTAAAGAGCCGTTTGGCGCTATTTTTAGCAGGCAATAAATCATCGTCTGGTGCACCTGATTCATTAAATTCTAGCCAAGTACAAGCAATTAGCGTGATTAGCAACATGCCCCAAACCCAGTGATTGCGGGCTTTCTGCATTAAATACTGCCTTTTAATGCAACAGTATTTAATGTAGTAGTGTTTTGCGTATAAAGCGTAAATTGCAGGTTCGCATCCAACAACTCGCTTGTTAAATCTTCACGCTCAAAACGCACGGTATCTAGCGCAATTGTTGGCAGATTGTTTAGCGCCTGCGTGATAAATTGCCTAATTTGCACATAACTACCCTGCACAGGCAGCTTGATTTGTATCGTGCGCATGTGTGCCTCAGCAATTATTTTTTGGGTATATTGGGCTTGTGTCACGGTTAGTTGATTTTGCTCGGCAAATTGCAATAACGCAGTCACTTTGCTATTGGCATCATTGCCATTAGGTAAAGACGAATGAAAAAGCTGTGAAATATCCTGTTTAGCCTCAGGCATCGGAGTAGTTTTTGTAGCAACTACTTTGTTTGCATTATTTTCTAGCCGTTTAAGTGCTGTTTGTTTAGGCAATACAAATACTAGAAAAATAACCAAACTAAGCAATAATAAAGAGGCGCCAAGCCACATTTGCCAGCCTAATTTTCGGGCGTAATAGTGAATATATGCCATGGTTTGATGCAGGTTTATTTGCGCCATGTTGCCTCCAATACAAAATTGATGGGTAAATCACCTTGGCTGCTATCTAGCTCGTGCGAAGTAATCACTGCATTTTCTAGCTCTGGTAGCTGGCTGATATTATTTAAATACGCCATCATGTTGTTAATATTAGTCGTTGCACCGCTAATTTGCAGCTTGCCTGTGCTAGCATTTGGCTCTATCGCGCGTAATATCACGTTAGTTTGATTTGCCCGCTCTAGCGATTGAAACAACCCTACCCAAGGCAAGTTGATCTGCCGTAGCGATTGCTCAACAGCATGATTGAGCTTAATTTCTTGGTCTGATAACGGTATTTTTTGCTTTTGCGTGGGTTGTGGTGTGTTTGCGTCCAGAGCAGTTATTTTGAGCACATTGGCGTCTATTGTGGCTAAGTATTGCGATACAAAGGCCACTGAAACAATGCCTGCAAATAACAAGCCGTAAGCGCCCAGTGCTAGCGGCTGGCTAGGTATCATGTGATTAAGTCTAATTTTCTTCATCAATAATACTCTTTACACTAGCGCCAAATTAAGCGCTGGATTGTTAGGTTTATGCTCATAACTCAAGGTGGGAATAAGAATAATGCGGTGAAATTGTGGAGCAAGTATGCTTAGCTCGGCATGTTGCAAAGTCTCGGTTGTGTAGAGCAACAGCGTATCTAGCTCAGCTTTACGATTAAACAGCAAGTTTTCGCGTTTAATCACCCTATCAATTTGTTGAGCAATCTGCTCTTGCGTCACCACACCTTGATCTAACCCACTATTTTTAACCAAACGCCATTCATTTTGCTCAATCAAACCTATGCATAAACGGCCATTTGCCGCCACAACTAACCAATTCGCATTTTGCAAAATATCTGTTTCTGCCTGCACTTGATTCATCGCTACCATTAAATGCGGGTTAATGGCTTTTAAATGCACGCCAGCCTCATCAAACAGTTTTTTACATGCTTGCACCAAGCGCTCACTCACCGCACTAGCCAGTGTCGATTTGCCGTAAGCCGCTGTTGCAGTGCGGATATGCCAGCCTTTAGCCGTATCTCCAAACTGGCTAATAAACAGATGTTTGGTATAAGCCTCTTGTTCGCTCAAAGTCGCAATCGTTTCACGCCAAGGTACAACGGCATAATGCGAAAAATGGTTCGATATAATTACCTCAGCCTGTGTATCACGCCATTTTGCAAGCTTTAATTGCTCACTCAATAGTGTGATTGAGCCCTGCCATGCTTCAACTGAATGTTCGCCTTGAATATTCTCGACAAAAAAGCGCTGCTGATGCATAACCTCTGCTTTAAACAAATGATACTTAATGCGTTGCAACGTAATTGATTCACTAGAAATCAATACCTTAAGTTCATCTTTAAACATGCCATCAAACCAGTTTAGCAACATATCACTCCCACCCAAACACATCTGCAGCATCATCTTTACCGCCATTTGCGCCATCACTGCCTAACGACCACAAATCATAATCACCGTGTTCACCAGGTATTTTGTAAAAATAAGGCCTCTCCCACGGGTCATTCGGTACTTTTTTAGCTAAATATGGCCCTTGCCACTTTGTTTCGTTACTCGGCGCAATATTTAGCGCAAGCAAGCCGCTCTCAGCACTCGGGTAATGCCCTGTATCAAGCCGATATTGATCCAGCGCTTTACCCAGCGACTCTATTTGCGCCTTAGCTGTTTTTTGTTGCGATTTACCAATTTGTGAGAATAGTTTTGGGCCAACATAGCTAGCAAGCAGGCCAATAATCACCATTACTACAAGTAGCTCTAGCAAGGTAAAGCCACTGTTTTTACTACGAAATTTCATTTATTTAGCCTTTAATATTTGCTACCAATAATCTTATCTGTCATTCCGACGAAAGTCGGTATCTAGTGCCTTTGAGTCACTGGATTCCGTGTCAAGCACGGAATGACGATGTGAGGTATGTTTGAGTTACCTCAGCATTTGTAGGGTGGGTCATGAACGACCCACGCGTTGCAGCCTTTAATTGATCAGCAACTGCGTGGTAACAAGTTACCCACCCTACCCAGTCACTTATCAACAATAACCGCACCCTGTGGTGCTAACCCTGGCACGCTAATCTCTAGCTTATGTTGCCCATTTTGCCCTGTGGTGCGCAATCGAATGGCGTTTTCAACTTCTAATGGCGCATAGTCAGAACAAGTGGTTTTGATGTAAAGCATGCTGCTCATCATGCGGGTTGTGCCATCGGGGTCTTTTGCATTGATATCCGTAGTGAAATTCACCCAGTTATCATGCACGCTGGCTGCCTGTATTTCTGTCACAGCAATATTGCTAGGGGGTGCATTGTTAAGCGCGGGCAAATCAGCATCGCCTTTACTATGTTTTACCGATGTAAACGTTCTACCTACTCTAAACAGGGCTTCTGGCATACCATATTCTGGGTTGGCTTCGGGCTTCATAAAATAAGCCACTTCTACAGGCCGCCCAGCAAAGCCACCACGGGCAATATCATTCACCTCCCACCTTTGGCTATTTGCCAACGGGTTTGGCTTTATTAACAAATGCGTGCCGTAAATACATTCGGTTTTATCAGCATTACGCCAAATTGTGTCTGTTAGCGTTGCAACTTCATCCACATCCCCCGCGTAAGGCGCTGGCATGGCGATGCCGCGTGAAATCATGCCTACCATGGTAAAGCCTTCTAAAGGCGCATTCATCGGGCTTTCTATTAGCTTTTCGCTACTAATAGCGCAAGTATTGTTAGCTTTTGCGAGGTCATTTTTAAATTCA
>JANNBX010000131.1:0-11746 GCA_031385945.1 Methylophilaceae bacterium
ATATTTTAATTAAATCACTCAACCTAAAACCTGCGATGACGATTGCCGATGTGGGGGCGGGTACTGGGTTTTTATCTCGCCAAATGGCCTCCTCAATAGGTGCTGCTGGCACGGTTTACGCTGTAGATGTGCAGCCAGAAATGGTGGGTAAACTAAAAAAACTCGCTAAAACTTACCCGAATATCAAGCCAGTATTAGCAGGGGTAAGTGACGTTAACTTGGCTGAAAACAGCTTAGATCTGGCGATTATGGTGGATGTTTATCATGAGCTGGAATACCCATTTGAAGTGGTGCAGAGTATTTTAAAATCACTCAAACCTAACGGCAAACTTGTGCTGGTGGAATACCGCGCAGAAGACGACCGCGTACCCATTAAACAAACGCATAAAATGACTGAAGCACAGGTGATTAAAGAGCTGACTGCGCAGCCGTTAAAATGGGATAAAACCATTGCTAGCTTGCCTTGGCAGCACATCATTATATTTAGCAAAACCAAATAGGCTGTATCTCATCATGCGCGCGTTATTCGCATTCAAGCAATTTCAAGTAAAATAGCCGTTAATCCTTTAACTACTGCTATTCATGGCGCAAACCCAACTTAACAACAAACAACCAAGCCAGCAAGAAGTGCAAACCATGCTGGTGGCGTATAACGCTGGGCGTTTGCCACAGGCTGAGGCGGCTGGTTTGTTATTGCAAAATAGCTACCCCAATGCCGCCATTGTGCATAACGTGTTGGGAAATGCGTTAGCAGGGCAGGGCAAGTTTGATGCGGCCATTCCACATTTTGAGTGGTTAGTTGCACAAAACCCACGCCAATTAGAGCTGGTTTTTAATTTAGCTAATATCTGTTTAAACGCAACTCGGTTTAATGACGCAATTAAGCATTACCAAAAAGTGATTTCGCTCAATCCAAAAATTGTCGATGTGTATTACAACTTAGGTACAGCGTATCAAGCGCAAAACAACTGGGTGCAAGCTGAGCAGGCTTATAAAAAAGCATTGCAAATTCAGCCGAATTTTTTCGAGGCGTATGGCAATTTGGGTGCCGTTTTTCAAGCACAGGGTAGGTTAAGTGACGCGATTACCAGCTACCAAAAAGTATTAGTTATCAACCCAAATGACGCACGTGGGCACTTTAATTTAGCTACTGCTTTGCGTAACTCTGGCCTGCTGGATGACGCAATTAAACACTATCAACAAGCTATTACGCTGTTTCCCAATTACGTTGAGGCCTATACCAATTTAGGTGAGGCATTATTTGATTTGGGCGATTCTCAAGCCGCAGTTGCGCATTACCAAAAAGCACTCAGTTTGGCGCCAGACGACCCGCAAGCCAATTACAAGCTAGGTATCTTTTTGTATGATAGCGGCAAGTTACAAGAGGCGATTCCACATTTTGAGCGTAGCCAGTTAGACGATTGGCGTGAGCGCGTGTTGTATTGCCTGTATAAAACTGAGCAATATAAGGCGTTTCGAAGCGCTCTTCCGCCAGCTATCGCCGCTAACCCAAAATCCCCATTTTTAGCCACTTTATCAGCGCACCATGCGGCGAATTTTGAAGTCAATGATGCTTACAATTTCTGCAAAAATCCGCTAGATTTTGTGTATCACGGGCATATTGATGAAATTAGCTTAGGCACGCCACTATTGGCCGATTTGTTGAATGATATCAATCATGCCGAAATTGCCAAACGTAAGCAGAGCCGTTTAAGTTACGGTGAGCAATCATCTGGTAATTTATTTAAGCGTAGTGAGGCGAGCTTTAACGCTTTAGCTAGCTTGATTAAACAACATATTCAGCAATACAAAACACAGTTTGCAACAGAAGGTTGTGAGCTGATGTTGAGCTTTCCTGATGAGTTAGATATCAGCAGCTCTTGGTATGTAAAAATGCAATCAGGTGGTAATTTAACTAGCCATATCCACGAAACTGGCTGGTTAAGTGGCTCAGTTTATTTGAGCATTCCGCAAGGCCAAGACTTAGATGGCGCAATTGAATTCAGCACACATGGCGACAATTACCCAAAACAACATGATGACTTTCCTGTGAAAGCGATATTACCAATTGTTGGCAATATTGTGTTATTTCCGTCATCCCTATTTCACCGTACTATTCCGTTTAACTCAACAGAGTCGCGTATTTGTATCGCGTTTGATTTAAAGCCAGCAACCTAACATATAACCTAGCTTGTCATTCCGTGCCTGACACGGAATCTAGTGTCTTTAAGCCTCTGGATTCCGATTTTCATCGGAATGACGGAAATAAGAAATTTTCTATTAAGATAACCCTATGTCACTCTATACAATTGCAAAACCGCTACTTTTTCAACTAGATGCTGAAGTCGCGCATGACTTCACTTTGAAGTCCCTCAAACTCGCTGAAAAATCAGGTTTACTCAATTTGTATCCAAATCCGATTGCTTGCACAGCGCGTGAGGTGATGGGTATTACGTTTCCTAATGCAGTTGGCTTAGCAGCAGGGCTAGACAAAAACGGTGCCGTGATTGATGGCATGAGCAAGTTGGGTTTTGGCTTTTTAGAAATTGGTACGGTGACACCGCGCCCACAACCTGGCAACCCTAAACCTAGGCTTTTTCGTGTGAAAGAAGCAGAGGGTATTATTAACCGATTTGGTTTTAACAATTTGGGCGTAGATAACCTGATTGAGAATGTGAAATCATCAGAATTTAATGGCGTATTAGGCATCAATATCGGCAAAAACTTTGATACCCCAAACGAGCGTGCGGTGGATGACTACTTGATTTGTATGCGTAAAGTGTATGCGCATGCGAGCTATATTACGGTGAATATTTCTTCCCCTAACACTAAAAACTTACGCGCTTTACAAGAAAAAGAAGCGTTGTCTGATTTGCTATTTACATTAAAAGCAGAGCAAAAAATATTAGCGCAAACACATGGTAAATATGTACCTATGACGTTAAAAATCGCGCCAGATTTAGATGAAAATCAGGTGAAAGAAATTGCCGATTTATTGATGCAACATGAGATAGATGGCGTAATTGCGACGAACACCACCCTAGATAAAACGAGTGTTGAGGGCTTAAAAAATGCTACTGAAACAGGTGGTTTATCTGGCGCACCTGTTAAAAATAAATCCACTCAAGTGATTCAACAGCTCTCAAAACAACTACAAGGCGCATTGCCAATTATTGGTGCGGGTGGCATTTTAAGCGGCGCAGACGCAGTAGAAAAAATTGCCGCAGGTGCAAGCCTAGTACAAGTGTATAGCGGGCTGATTTATAAAGGCCCTGCGCTGGTGCGTGACATTTGTAAAACATTAGGTTAATTTTGGCGGCTATTTTATATTCTTATCGCCGTTGTCCTTACGCCATGCGCGCGCGAATGGCGCTTAAATATGCAGGTATATCGGTAGAAATTCGTGAAGTTTCATTAAGAGAAAAACCAGCGCATTTGTTTCAAATCTCCTCCAAAGGCACCGTGCCAGTTTTGCAACTGGATGATGGTAGCGTGCTAGATCAAAGCCTGGACATTATGCGCTACGCATTGAGTTTGCAAGATAAAGATGGCTGGTTAAATCACTTAGACGCCAGTTTGTTACTCATACAAACCAACGATACTGAGTTTAAACGTGCGCTAGATTGCTATAAATATCCTGAGCGAAATCTACAAAAATCGCAGCTTGAATATCGTGCAGATGGTGAGATTTTTTTAAAGCAGTTAGAGAGTTTACTGGTTAAAAGCAACTTTTTAAATGGCGAAAAAATGACGCTAGCAGATATTGCAACTTTCCCATTTATTCGTCAATTTGCAGCCGTGGATAGCACTTGGTTTGAAAGTGCGGCTTATCCAAAATTACGCGTTTGGTTACAGCATTTAGTCAGTAGTGAGCTATTTATAAGTATTATGCAGAAATAAAAAAGCCGAGCATGAAGCTCGGCTTTTTTATTTAAATCGTACTCAAACAGCTTCAGCTAAATTAGTATCCGCTTTGGGTTTAGTTACATCATCAAAGCTTAATAGCACTTTATCATCAGCATCAATATCCACATGCACTGTGCCGCCATTAGCTAACTTGCCAAACAGCAGCTCATCAGCCAATGCTTTACGAATCGTATCTTGAATCAAGCGCGCCATTGGTCTAGCGCCCATTTGCGGGTCAAAACCTTTTTTAGCCAAATACGCTTTTAGCGCATCAGAGAAACTCACATCTACTTTTTTCTCATGTAATTGGTCTTCTAATTGCATTAAGAATTTATCGACTACTTGCAAGATAATGTCTTGATTCAACGCACCGAACGACACAATCGCGTCTAAACGATTTCTAAATTCAGGTGTGAATAAGCGTTTAATTTCAGCCATTTCATCGCCTGATTCTTTAGAGTTGGTAAAGCCGATGCTCGATTTTGCGAGAGATTCTGCACCTGCATTCGTCGTCATAATAATGGTCACATTTCTAAAGTCTGCTTTGCGGCCATTATTATCCGTTAGCGTACCGTGATCCATCACTTGCAATAAAATATTGAAAATATCAGGATGCGCTTTTTCAATTTCATCTAATAACAATACTGAGTAAGGTTGTTTGGTCACAGCTTCAGTTAACAAGCCACCTTGATCAAAGCCTACATAGCCAGGCGGCGCGCCAATCAAACGGCTCACAGCATGACGTTCCATATATTCACTCATGTCAAAACGTAGTAACTCAATACCAAGGGTGTATGCAAGTTGTTTAGCAACTTCGGTTTTACCCACACCAGTAGGGCCACTAAATAAGAAGCTGCCAATTGGCTTGGTTGAAGGGCCTAAACCACTGCGAGACATTTTAATTGCGCTTGCAAGGGCATCAATCGCTTTATCTTGGCCAAACACCACTGCTTTTAAATCACGGTCTAGTGTTTTCAAAGCAGTGCGATCATCAGTTGAGATATTTTTGGGCGGAATACGCGCAATTTTCGCGATAATATCTTCTATCTCTTTGTTGCCAATCACTTTTTTCTGTTTTGATTTCGGCAATATGCGCTGTGCAGCACCCGCTTCATCAATCACATCAATCGCTTTATCTGGTAAGTGACGGTCGTTGATATACTTAGCCGCTAATTCAGCCGCTGTAGTAAGCGCACTTGCACTGTATTTAATGCTGTGATGTTCTTCAAATTTTGATTTTAAACCTTTTAAAATCTCAATGGTTTCAGCAATACTTGGCTCAACCACATCCACTTTTTGAAAGCGACGGCTTAACGCATGGTCTTTTTCAAAAATACCACGGTATTCTTGGTAAGTTGTTGCGCCTATGCATTTTAATGTGCCGTTTGAAAGGCCAGGTTTAAGTAAGTTACTTGCATCCATCGCGCTGCCGCTGGCTGAGCCTGCGCCAATGAGCGTATGAATTTCATCAATAAATAGTACTGAGTCTTTTTGTTTTTCAAGCTGTTTCATGACCGCTTTTAAGCGTTGCTCAAAGTCGCCACGGTATTTTGTACCTGCTAATAATGCACCCATATCGAGTGAGTAAATTACTGCATTTGCTAATACTTCTGGTACATCACCTTCAACAATACGGCGCGCTAAACCCTCTGCGATAGCAGTTTTACCCACGCCTGCTTCACCAACTAGTAATGGGTTATTTTTGCGGCGGCGGCATAGTGTTTGAATCACGCGCTCAATTTCATTTGCTCTGCCAATCAGTGGATCAATTTTTCCTTCAGCAACTTGTTTGTTTAAGTTAAGCGCGTAGCTTTCTAGTGCACCTTTTGGCTCAGCTTCAGCTTCATTTTCTGTTTCAACGCCTTCTTCTTTAGCGGGTCCTTCAATCGCTTTAGTAACGCCGTGTGAGATAAAGTTAACAATGTCTAAACGCGTAATATTTTGTTGGTGTAAGAAAAATACAGCGTGTGAATCTTTCTCACCATATATTGCAACAAGCACGTTAGCGCCTGTTACTTCTTTTTTACCTGATGATTGCACATGCAAAATAGCGCGTTGAATCACGCGTTGAAAACCAAGTGTTGGTTGCGTATCAACATCTTCTGTACCACCTACTAACGGCGTGTGCTCTTCAATGTAACCAACTAAATCAGTGCGTAGCACGTCCAATTTAGCGCCCACAGCACGCAACACATCTGCGGCGGTAGGGTTATCTATCATCGCGAGCAGTAAGTGCTCAACGGTAATGAGCTCATGGCGCTTTTGTCTAGCGTCCATAAATGCCATGTGAAGGGAAACTTCTAACTCTTGGGCAATCATGCTTTTACCTTAACTTTCCATTAACTTGAATTTACGCTTCTTCAATTCTACATTGCAGTGGGTGCTGATACTCTTTTGCACGTGTCATTACCTGATTATGCTTAGTTTCTGCTAAATCTTTACTGTAAACACCGCATATTCCCGCTCCCTCTGTATGTACTTGGAGCATGATTTGCGTCGCTTGTTCAGAATCTTTGTTAAAAAATCGCATAATGACATCCACGACAAATTCCATGGGTGTGTAGTCGTCATTTAATAACAACACTTTATACATTGCTGGTAATTTAGTTTTTGCAGTTTGTTTTTCTGCAACTTGATCATTTTGTTGTTTAATAGCCATAGTAACTATTTTGCGCTAAATGGCAGGTTTTTCAAGCCCTAAATGGCTTGAAAATGTGGAATATTGAAAGTAATTAAAATCACTTTTTGAGAGCTAGAGCCTAAGTGTCACTAGATAGTTGCTTAGCTACAAGTAAATACGAACGCTTTTAACGACTTTATCTTGGGTTTGTAAAATTTCAAGCGTGATATTTGAAATACGCAGACTAGTATTCGCCTCAGGAATATCTTCAAAATGCTCTAAAATTAAGCCATTAAGTGTGCGTGGACCATCAATTGGTAAACTTAAGCCAAGTTTTTTGTTTAGCTCACGTAAATTAGCTGAACCATCTACCAGCCAACAACCATTTGCTTCTTGCCTATATTGACCACTTCTAAATGGTGATTGTGTGGCAAAGTCACCAATCACTTCTTCTAAAATATCCTCTAGTGTAACTAAGCCTTTCAGTTCACCATATTCATCCACCACCAGCGCCATACGCTCTGCATGCGCTTGAAAATGCTGCATTTGCGCATAAAGTGAAGTGCCAGACGGGATAAAGTAAGGTGCTTCAATAATTTCTTTAAGGCTTTCTAAATCAATTTCACCGCCATTTTCACCGCCACGCATTTGATTGATGACTTTGCGAATATGAATCACGCCAATGATCTCTTCATGCGCGCCTTTTCTGACAGGTAGGCGCGAGTGATTACTTTTGCTGATTTGCTGCAATATGCTTTCAAAAGGCGCATCAAAATCAATGACTTCAACTTGCGTGTGGGCAATCATTACATCATCTACCGTGATTTTTTCTAGCTCAAACAAATTCAGTAAAATGGTTTTATGTTTCTTAGGAATAAAATGTCCAGCATCGGTCACGATACTGCGCAATTCGTCCATGGTTAGCGCATTCGCAGTTTCTGAGAAGTTGACTTTAACGCCCAGCAAACGTAGTAAGGCTGTTACAAAAAGATTCACAAACCAAACGGCTGGATAAAACACTTTGAGTAATGGAAACAGAATATAGCTACAGAAAAAAGCGAGCTTTTCAGGGTGAGCCGCGGCAATGACTTTGGGTGAAATTTCACTAAAAACTAGAATCGCGAAGGTGACTGCAATGGTGCCAAACATCAGCACCAATTCGCCTTCGCCAAATAACTCAACACTAATTAACGTGACTAAAGTAGCAGATGCGGCATTAGCGAAGTTGTTACCGAGCAAAATCACGCCAAGTAATTTATCTGTTTTATTCAGTAAGTGTGCAGCTAATCTTGCACCGCGATGGCCTTCATTGACTAAATGCCGCAAGCGATAGCGATTTAGTGACATCAAACTAGTTTCAGCGATTGAAAAAAACGCTGAAATAAGGAGTAATAAGGCGAGTATGCCTAATTGCAGGGGGATGGGAATATCGTCCAACGAAACGCAAGCAAGCTATTGCTTGACCTTAAATTTAATGTTTTATTTAAACAGAAAACTTAAGTTTAAACAATAGCTTAATGCGTTTTTAGTTTATGCGATTGTTGGTTTTTTAGCGCGTAAACCTTGTTTTTCAGCTTTTTCATCGGCTTTGTCTTCTTCAGCTTTTTGCGCGACACCAATTAAGTTTTCACGTGATACGCCTAAGTAAAGTGCAATCGGGCAGGCGACTAAAACAGATGAATAAATACCGAATAAAATACCAATCGTTAAGGCTGTTGCAAAGCCATGCAAGACTTCACCGCCCAGTAATAGCATACTAACGACCATCATTTGTGTCATTGCATGGGTAATAATCGTGCGGCTCATAGTGCGAGTAATCGCGTTATCAATCACTTGCACAACGCTTGCTCTACGCATTTTGCGGAAGTTTTCGCGCACTCGGTCAAACACCACTACAGATTCATTAACCGAGTAACCCAGCACAGCCAAAATCGCGGCTAATACTGTCAGGTTGAACTCCCATTGAAAATAGGCAAAAAAGCCTAAAATAATCACCACATCATGCATGTTGGCGATAATTGCGGCAACGGCAAAGCGCCATTCAAAACGCACTGCCAAGTAAGCCATAATGCCTAAACATACAATTAGCAACGCAAGGCCACCATTTGAGTAAAGCTCTTCACCCACTTGCGAGCCAACACTTTCTACGCGACGAATTTCTGCCGATGAATCAGCCGTTTGCAGAGCTTTGGTGACAGTTTCTGAAAGCTGTGCAATAGACATTTCTTTTTTTAGTGGTAGACGAATCAGCACATCATGACTGGTGCCGAAGTTTTGCACGGTAACATCTTTTAGCCCAATAGAATCAACCGCTTTGCGAATGCTTTCAATATTAGCGGTTTGTGGATAGTTAACTTCCATCACCGTGCCGCCGGTAAAATCCACACCATAATTTAGACCTTTAGCCCATAAAAAATAAACAGCTAATATAAACGTAATTAATGAGATAGCCGTTGTAATACGGCCATAACTCATAAATGGTATATCTTTTTTAATTCTAAATAATTCCATAATGTGCTCTTAAATGTAACTGTTTTAGTTTATATAAAGCCCTAATTTAGGCTTTGTAAATTTGCCCGATAGAGAGCTTGCTTACTTTTTTGCGATAACCATAAATGATATTAACAATGGCGCGTGACACCAATACGGCACTAAACATTGAAGTTAAAATA
Organism: Methylophilaceae bacterium; assembly: GCA_031385945.1. Classification (GTDB taxonomy): domain Bacteria; phylum Pseudomonadota; class Gammaproteobacteria; order Burkholderiales; family Methylophilaceae; genus JANNBX01. The sequence goes on from JANNBX010000131.1 coordinate 9,199, forward strand.
CCCAATACGTGCACCACGGCAAAACCTTTAATTGGGCCTGTGCCAAACATAAATAATGCCAAGCCAGCAATTAACGTTGTTACGTTTGAATCTAAAATGGTATCAAACGCTCTGTCGTAACCCGCATGGATACTGGCTTGTGGCGTATTGCCATTACGCAACTCTTCACGAATACGTTCATTAATCAATACGTTAGCATCAATCGCCATGCCCAATGCCAGCGCAATAGCGGCTAAGCCTGGTAAAGTTAAGGTGGCTTGCAACATTGAAAGTAGTGCGACTAACAACAACAAATTGATACCTAATGCCAGTACCGATACGCCACCAAAAACCATGTAGTAAATGATCATCATGACTGAAATAGCGGCAAACCCCCACAAGGTAGAGTGCACACCACGCTTGATGTTTTCTTCACCCATGCTAGGGCCAACGGTACGCTCTTCAATAATTTCCATTGGGGCAGCCAGTGCGCCAGCACGTAATAGCAAAGCGATATCAGTCGCTTCTTGTGCGTTATTCATGCCAGAAATCTGCACGCTACCACCGCCAATTTCTTCGTTAATCGTTGGCGCTGTAATAACCTCAGTATTGCCTTTTTCTATAAGCAAAATAGCCATGCGCTTGCCTACGTTATCGCGCGTAACATTTTTAAAAATACCCGCGCCACGGCCATCTAGCGTAACGTTTACCACAGATCCGCCCGTTTGTTGATTTACGCCAGGGCCAGCATCGGTAATGCGGTCACCCGTTAACACTACGTTTTTCTTAACCAGTATTGGACGGCCTTCGCGGTCTTTATACAATTCATCGCCAAACGGTACTTGGCCTTTTTCGGCAGCTTCTAGCGTTGCTAAGTCTTTTTTATCTTCATCCACTAAGCGAATCTCTAGTGTTGCAGTGCGACCTAATAATTCTTTCGCTTTAGCAGTATCTTGTACGCCTGGCAGTTGCACTACAATGCGGTCAAAACCTTGTTGTTGCACAATAGGTTCTGCTACACCTAACTCATTAATACGGTTATGCAAGGTTTGTAAGTTTTGCTTCAACGCAAACTCTTGAATTTTTAATTTAGAGGCCTCGCCAATGGTGGCGCTGAGCACCTGCTCTTTACCATCTGTTGATTCGTTATAGGTTAAATCGGGGTAATCTTTTTTTAATATTTTGAGGGCTTTTTCCAACTCAGTCTTATCGGTAAAGCGTACTTGTACCGATTGGCCTTCGCGGGTAATGCCAAAATAATTCACTTTTTCGCGGCGAAGCGCAGTACGAAAATCACCCACACTACTTTCAGCCGATTTATCTAGCGCCGCTTTCATATCTACCTGCAACAAAAAGTGCACGCCACCACGTAAATCTAGACCTAAATACATTGGCTTTGCGCCAATAGCCAATAACCAGCTTGGTGTTTGTGACAGTAAATTAAGTGCCACTGAGTAATCTTTGCCCAAGTTAGCAATTAACTTATCTTTAGCTTTGATTTGATCTTCTGGGTTATCAAAACGCACTTTCACGCCGTTAGCATCTAAAAAGATGCCATTAAATTTAATATTGGCTAAGTTAAGCGCAGCCTCAACTTTTTTAAGCAGCTCAGGATTAGCTTTTAACGAGGATTTAGCCGGCGACACTTGTACAGCGGGCGATTCGCCAAAAAAATTAGGAATGGTATAGAGCAAACCAATCAAAATGATAATACCAATTAAGGCATATTTCCAGGTAGGGTAACGATTCATGAGGTTGCTCTAAATGCTTAAAAAGTGATTAAAAATAACGAACCTGTTTAGGTTTAAGTTGTTGATTAAAAGTATTTAATTAAACTTTTAAATTAAATGCCTTTAATTGTGCCAGGTGGTAATAATGTTTGTACCGCATGCTTTTGCACGTTGATAGTTGTGTTAGTGGCAATTTCTATGCTTAAAAAGTTATCGCCTACTTTGGTTATTTTGCCAATCATGCCGCCAACTGTCGCCACTTCATCGCCTGTTTTTAGCGCGTCAATCATGGCTTTTTGAAGTTTAGCTTGCTTCATTTGTGGACGAATTAGCATAAAGTAAAATAATACAAAAATAACAATAATGGGCAAAAAGCTCATTAAATCTCCACCTGCAGTTGAAGGTGCTGCGTATGCGTTGCTAATAAACATGCTTTTATTCCTAAATTAATTAACGATTAAATCAACATTTAATTTTAACACAGTCTTATTGAGATTGTAGTTGCGCGCGTTTTGCCGAAAACTCTTTTGTAAACGCTTCAAATGTGCCTGCCTCAATCGCGCCGCGCATGCCTTGCATTAGCACTTGATAATAGTGCAAATTATGGATGGTGTTAAGGCGTGCGCCTAAAATCTCGCCCACTTTGTGCAGATGATGCAAGTAAGCACGACTAAAATTTTGGCAGGTATAGCAAGCGCAATCTGCGTCTAGCGGCCGTATATCGGTTTTATAGCCAGCATTTTTAATTTTAATATCGCCATATTGCGTAAATAGCCAGCCGTTGCGGGCGTTGCGAGTGGGCATCACGCAATCGAACATATCAACCCCTTGTGAAACTG
>JANNBX010000157.1:0-36714 GCA_031385945.1 Methylophilaceae bacterium
ATATTTGCTGCCTTTTTGCATGGCACGCGCTTGGCGGCTATTTTTGGTTTTACGCCCTTCGGTGTAATCTACACTTTGGCGGAAGCTTCGTTTATTGGCTTCTTTATATACTTTTGCGCAACGTACTTCGTCACCACAGCGTACTACAAACACCATGGCTTCTTTACCACTCATTAGTTGACGAATCACATCGTCAACTAGGCCATCTTCAACCAGTGGTTTTAATCGTTCGGGTATTTTCATGCGGTGAGCTTAATCGCGCTTCCAAACCTTGCCGTAGGCGGCGAGCAATTGTTGATGCATTAGGCTGCCTTCCATATTGGACCCTAAATTATTTAAGCCATCATATTGCGCGGTATTACTCACTAATTGTTCAGCCAGTTTTAACGTGTCAGCGCCATACATCAACTGCAAATTAGTTTTGAAGTTTTTATAGTCGTCCATTTCGTCATTGAGCTGAACAATATTACTGACACAACGATACAGTTTTGCACGTGCTGGGGATAACTCATTGAACTGCGCAATCCAAGCACAGCCATCCATGATGTCGTCTGTGCTATTAGCATGTAACGCGGCCAGCGTTTTAAACTCGCCTACGCGCAAATCTGCCCAAGTGGTATTGGCGTCTGCGCATAAGCCTATAAGCATCGTCACTGGCAAATCATCTGCTACATCTAAATCGAGCAAAATTTCTAACAGCTCAGCTGACTCTTCTTGCGTTAAATCTTGCGTTTTAATGGCATAAGGGCGCACTAAATTACCGATTGTATTATTCGCCCACTCTAGTTCTTCTACAGGGTAGATTTCACTCATGCCAGGAACCAAAACACGGCAGGCATACACACCTAAATGTTCAAAGTCAGCGATATATAAATCTTTATCAAGCCCGTGTATCGTTTTCACGCACCAATCGTAGTCTTCTTGCGTGGTTGTGCCGAAGTTCCAATCGACAAACTCATAATCAGGGGTATTACGTAAAAAATCCCAGCTAATGACGCCGCTAGAGTCTACAAAATGAATCTCTAAATTTTGACTGTCAGCAATTTCTTCCATATCAAAACCAGGCGCTACAAAGCCGCTTAAGCCATCAATAGCACGACCTTGTAATAGCTCAGTTAGTGCGCGCTCAAGCGCTACTTCAAAGCGGGGGTGCGCACCAAAGCTAGCAAAACAGCCTTGATCATCAGGGTGTAGTAGGGTGACATTCATCACAGGGTATTGGCCGCCTAATGAAGCATCTTTGACCAAAATACCATAGCCGGCTTTGCGCAAACCTGCAATGCCAGCGGCAATGCGCGGGTAGCGGTTTAATACGCTTTCAGGCACATCTGGCAAGCAAATGCCTTCGCGAATAATTTTGTATTTAATATCACGCTCAAAAATCTCGGCTAAGGCCTGCGTGCGCGCTTCCATCAGCGTATTGCCTGCGCTCATGCCGTTACTTACATACAAATTACCGATTAAATTCACTGGAAAATATACCACTTTATCATCACGTAAACGCGTGTACGGAATCGCGCAAATACCGCGTTCTTTGTTACCTGAGTTAAGATCAATGAGCTGGCTGGCTTTTACGGTACCTTCTGGGTTGTAAAATGCTTGCAACTCTGGCGTGAGTAGCTCTTTGGGCCATTTATCATTCTTTAATCGAAACCATTTTTCTTGTGGATAATGCACAAAGTCTTTATTTGCAATTTTTTCGCCTAAGTAAAAATGCGTCCAAAAATAATTAGTACTTAGCCGCTCAAAATACTCACCTAGCGCACTAGCCCTTGCGGCTAACTGGCTGGCACCTTTGCCATTGGTAAAAAGTCTTGTGCAGTCTTTATCAATCATATGCACCGACCAAATACCCTCAATTTCATTCAGCCAAGATTTCTCTTCTACGTGAATATTAAGTGCAAGCAACTTGGCTTGTAATGTGGCAATAGATGACTCTAGAGAGGCGTCTTTGCTGGGGATAAAGGTTTCAGTTGTGGTGTTAGTTGTCATGTAGATGATGATTTAATATGGTTATGGCGAAATAAATAAAGTTGATTACGTGTACACAACAGATTATATAGGATAAAAATTTTAAACAAATTTTATACCCAAATTAGATAAGACTTAGGCGCTTTGCCTAATGGATTAAAAGTGAAAAAAGCGGCTTATAAGCTTGTAATTTATAAAAAATAGCTAATAAAAAGTATCGTTTCAGCAACTTAATAGCCGCTATGCTCAATTGATTAGCGCATTATTTTTTTGTATTTTTAATCATCTAGTCATATATCAACACTATTATTAGTGGGTTAATAACCAGTTATGTCGATATTAAGCATTGACAAAATCTGAAAAAAATGCTTATTTGTAGTGTGGTTGCAACAATGTTTTTAATTGATACTAAAACAAAAATTTAATCAATCAATGATTAGTGCGGCGAAAATAATAAAACAGCAATATGGGGAAAGCTATGTCAAGCACGAAACCAAGGCATTTATTGTATTTTAGCGCCACTATGCCAGCACCTGAGCTAATAAGCGTGATAAATGATGCTAATTGGGTTGTAAAAGTTGCCAATAATGTAAATGACGTTGCTAGTATCATTAAAATTTATGCACCTAAAGTTGCAATTGCATATTTTGATACGGCTAGAGAATTATTGACGCCAGCAGTTAAAAATCTTTTTCGACAAGTAGACAGCTTGGAATGGGTCGGGTTAATAACGGATAGCTGTAAAGACAATTTAGAAATCAAGCACGTTATCGGGGAATCTTTCCATGATTTTCACACGCTTCCAGTCACTCCACAAACGCTTCTAGGCTCCATAGGTCACGCTTATGGTATGGCGCAAATCAAGCTAAATGTTGCAATAAATGTTACTGGTACTAGCGATGTGGCTAACCCTAGCGAATGCAATATGGTGGGCACCAGCCCCATCATGTTGGAGTTATTTAAGCACATTCGTAAAGTAGCGAGTGTGGATGCACCAGTGCTCATTACTGGTGAAACAGGCACAGGAAAAGAGTTAGCTGCATTGGCTTTGCATGAGCGCTCGCGTCGACACAATAAGCCATTTGTGGCGGTAAATTGTGGTGCATTGCCCAGTGGTTTGATTCAATCTGAATTGTTTGGACATGAGAAAGGCGCATTCACAGGTGCTAGTCAGCTTAAAATTGGACGCATTGAATCTGCAATTGGAGGCACTATTTTTTTAGATGAAATCGGTGATTTGCCAGTTGAGTTACAGGTCAATTTATTGCGATTTTTGCAAGAAGGCACCATAGAGCGCGTTGGTAGTAATACCAAAATTCATGTTGATGTGCGGGTAATTGCAGCGACGCATGTTAATTTGGAAGAGGCCGTTGCAAAAGGTGAGTTTCGAGAAGATTTGTATTATCGCTTAAGTGTATTGCAATTAAAAACACCTGCATTAATGCATCGGCTAGGTGATATTGATGTGTTAGCTCACTATTTCTTTAATCTTTTCTTGCATGAAAAAAGACGCAACATTATCGGGTTTTCGCCAGCTGCACTGTCAATGATGAATCAATATAGTTGGCCTGGTAACGTACGTGAACTGATTAATCGTATTCGTCGTGCTTTGGTCATGTGTGAACGAAGACTCATCACGCCAGAAGATTTAAACTTAGATCGTCGATTATGTAACCGTGAAACAATCAGTTTAAATGCCGCTAGAAACATTGCCGAAGCGGATGCAATACGACAAGCTTTACAAAAAAATCATCATAATTTAACCAGTACATCACACGATTTATGCGTTTCTCGCGTGACGTTATATCGCTTGATACAAAAATATAAATTGAGTGAAGTCGCTTAATTCTAACTGTAATTAAACGGTAATTCAGCTCAACATGCAGCGCAGCTAGCATCCAAACATCTTCTAACTAAACGCATCAAAAATTGAGTTTAGTATCTTTTTTCTCGGTATTAACAACGTTACTGACATCTTTTTGATGTTTCAAAAACGTTACAATTTTTAAATAAATTTAGTGCTTTAAATTCAGTAACTTACATAAATTAAATCTAATTTGTGTATCAATAAATATACAGTTCTCAACGCTGATCATTTTTAAAAAACACAAAATCTGTTTAATAACAATGGCTTATCTTTATGGCATGCACATTGCTATGAGTCTTATCCTAAGTTTTACAATTGATGAGATCACTCGTGGCTAATATGAAACGATTAAATGATTGTTTAGTTGATTTTCTAGAAAGTCAAAATCGCGCCAAGCGTTTAGTGTGCTTGTTAATTTTAGGCGCTATGGCGCTCATGTTGCCAATGAGTTTATCAGCTGCAACGGTTAATGACGATTTATTAGTCATTAATGAACAGCATCTTATAGAAGATTTATTTATAAATGAGCCGCAAGCCAGTGATGACGATTTAGGGTTAATAAAAGGTCGTGGTGGCGTTGATTTACCGCTCGCACCAACAAATACTGTAGGCGTTATTTTGTGGGATGAGTCAGGCAATATCAATAAGCGGCCTGCTCCACAAATGAGCCAAAACAATAGTAAAAATACCATACATTTACTGGTCAACGGAAAATGAAAGCGGGGTAGATTGTGAAAATAAACATAAACAAAACAATGCTTTGCGCTTATCTTTTAGTCATGGTGGGTAGTTTAACGTTTGCCATAACGCCAGTACTAGCGGCAGGTGACAATACACAGCTACACGACAACACAATTGAGCCAACTGGTATTGTGATATTACAGCGTGATGTGCCTTACAAGCATGGTGATCGTGCTGGTACAAGAGGGCATGCTGTTTACATTGATACTTCACCTGACGACAAAATAAGCACTATGTTGAAAAATCAAGCTGTTATTCCAGCGGGCGAGTTGGGCGATGCAGACTTTGCTGCAATTTCTACTGGTCTATCTCCGATCACACAGTTGCCAAATCAATTGAGTGGTAATCGAGATTTGCTTGATGCACGGCTAAATGGCGGTCAGTTAAATGCAACGTCAGGTTCTACGGCAAATGCAGGCGCCACAGTACGCACGCTCGTACCTGCTTTAACAGGCTCAGTGGGTGCTGCATTAGGTGCTACAACTGGTCGATCAAATGCAAGTTTAACGGGTGCTTTGAATGGCTTAACTAGCACCATTATTAACGCTAGCGGGCGTTGAGGGCTTAATCGTGAAAACATTCACCACGCAAATTTTACCGATTGTTATGCGGCGTTTTAATGACAAAAATCTTTCAGTCAAAAATTTGACGATATTGATGATGGCTATTTTACTTGCTGGTTTTAATCGGCTACCACATGCTCAAACGTTAGACTTTGATGAATCTAGTATCAATTTACCTAATTACGTGACACAAAGTGTGATTGGTATGGATGCGCTCAGAAATATACACGGTCGGTTTTCTATCAACATGACAGCGGGCGACGCCAATGTGCAAGCTAATCTAGCAGTCATTAGTTTAGGCGATAACGCTGATTCAGCTAACGCTTATGCCAATGGTGCTTTATCGATCAATGCTGGCCAGGTTAATTTGCCAGATATTGCAACTGCGTATATTGGTAGCCGTGCATTTGCTAATAGTGCAGGTTTAATTTCAGTGAATCAAAGTAGTGGTGTTGGTAATGCACAAGCCAACGGTGCTGCTTTTGCAATGGGTTTTGAGGAGGTAGTAGCTAACAGTGTGTTAGCTACTAGCGTCTCAAATGTAGGGCCAGATGGCACCGTAAACAGTACAGGTCACCATGCAGTATCGATAGATGATACCGCGTTCACGGGTGTACATGGGCTGGTGCAGGTTAACCAAACGGCAGGGTCGGGCAATAGTACGGCCAATAACTTCGCACTTCAAGTGCAATTGAGGGCGAAGCCGTAATTTACGTTTTTCAACCAACCTTAACAGGAGAATATCATGAAAGCTACATTTAAAAAAACATCCCTTGCGTTGGCAGTGGCCGCTTTATTTGCATCGCCTATTGCCTTTGCTGATGGTCAAGGAAGTCATATTGCAGATTTTAAAATTGATGCTGCAGCCAATCTAAGTTTAGACACAAATCAAACATCTAGTGATACTAGTGTGCAAATTGATAAAAAAGTGAAACTTGAAAGTGATTTAAAAGTGAAGGGTGAAGTGAGAGTAAACGGTAATATTACGATTGATGCGAGCTCTGTTGCAATCGTCAATGACCAACAAATCAACTACATGAATAACGTATCAAATGATTTAACAACAAACCAAGCCACCATCAATGGCAACGCTTTAAATAATGCTAGCGGTAATATTGGTGTTAATGTCACTTCAGGTGATAACAATCAACAAGCCAACTCAGCAGCTTTATCAGCCGCAGATGCGAGCTTTGTGTTTGGCTCATCTGATGCCGAGTTATTTGTACGTCAAGATGCACAATTAAACCGTGTGGGTAATCTTGGTAATACAAACTCAGCCAGTATTAGTGGTAACGCCTTTGCTAATGCATCTGGCAATATTGGTGTCAATGTATCTTCTGGTAGCAGTAATCAGCAAAAAAATGATTTAGCTGCCTCAGTTGCGGTAGCGCGTATGGCTACAGCTACCGTGTCTGTTAAACAGATGAATGACCATAATTCAACCACAAATGCAGCGAAAATTGAAGAGCGTGTAGGGTCACAAGCCGTTTCACTTAACTTCAATGCAACTGGCAAAACCTCTGGCATTGTGGATCAAAATGGTAATCAATATCCTGATACTTGGACAGGCACTAGTCACCCAAGTGGCAGCCAAACAGGCCATATTGATCTTGATGATAGTGTTCAAGGCGCGTCAAACCGCCCCGTACATTCAGCACTTGATAGCAACGGCAACCCAACAGGCCCAACTAGTACGGGTGGCGCACTTAGCTTCAACGAAGAGGGCGATGTTGCCATGAGTGGTACCGTTACTGGCAATATTCCTGTGGTGTATCACGTAAGCTTAGCAACTACTAATACTTCAAGCTTAGGTGATAATGCCTTTCAAAATGCTTCAGGTAATATTGGTGTGAATATCGCAAGTGGCACTAATAACCAGCAATATAATGGTTTGGCAATTTCTGCCACCCAAGCAGGCGCTGGTAATGGCGGTGGTGGCGAGCGTCGTCGCTAGTTCATCATTACTATCGATGAGCATGACGTTGTTATGTGTGTATTCCAACTGGTTTTACCAGTTGGAATACACTTTCATCCAGCAAAATTAGTCTAAAAAATCAGGCTAAACAAAAATAAGACTAAACAAAAATAAGACTAAACAAAAGTCAGTTTCAGGCAATAACAATTAAGTATTTACCTTAATTTAAGTCCAATTATTGAAAAAATAAGAAGCATAAAATTGAACAGCTTATCTAAAACCTATCTGCAATTATTAGTGATATTGATGATATCACTGAGTATGGTATTGCCTACGCGCGCAGCTGAAGTCTTATTTGGTGGCGTATTGCCAGGTGGCGGATTATACAAAAGAGACATCATCAGCTTAAAAGAACAAAAATTTGTAGGCATGGTGCCACAGCGCACCGACTTTAGTTGTGGTGCAGCCGCACTCGCGACTATTTTAAAATATGCTTACAACAAACAAATTACAGAAGACGAAGTGATTGCAGGTTTAATGCAAGTGAGCGACCCTGAAGTGGTGCGTGTAAAAGGGTTTTCACTGCTTGATATTAAGCTTTATATACAGAGTATTGGCATGCGCGGGCGTGGCTACAGCGTGAAGCCAGAAGCACTTAATAACATACACATTCCCACTATCGTTTTACTAAATTACAAAGGCTATAAACACTTTGTTGTGCTAAAAAAAGCCACAGCAGAAAAAGTTTATATTGCAGACCCAGCATTGGGCAACCGTATTATGCCGCGCGATGAGTTTGATGCGGGGTGGAACGGCATTGTATTCGCGGTAGTCGGGCAAGGCTATGAGCGTGATACATCGTTATTAAAACCAAAAGAAGCACTCACAGCGCGCAGCCATGTGGACACGTTTAGTCCACTAACAGACGCAGAATTATTTGATTACGGGTTTATTCGTGCAGACATGCTTAGTTTTTAAATTTAAATAATAATCTGAGTTATTGCAAGTTTGATTGAACTCAGAAATTCGGTCAGGGAGATTTATCATGGCAATCACCATCAGTATTAACTCCATTCAACACGCTGAGTTATGTCGCAGAAAACTATTACTAAATGAGCACAAAAAGCTTACGCCAGCCGCTTTATTAAAACACCGTGTTGCAACCGTAATGGTAGGAATCTTAACTTTTTCGTCATTGGCAAATGCAGCTATTCCCAACATTGAAGTATTTAATGGACTCACAGAATTATCTGATAGTGATTTAGAAAATATGCGCGGAAGGTTTGCCAGTAATAATCAAGTCTTATATTTTGGTGTAGAAATGATTAGTCAATGGCAAACACAAAGTGGACAGCTAGCAACAGCTGCCGCTAATTTAACGATTGATTTCAGAAATAACCACACAGATCAACCAACAGTGCAGTTTGTACCAACCGTATCAATTGAAAATCAGACTCCAGTGGTGATTAACTCCGATAGCAACCAACCGATTTTGGTTGGCAACAACAATCTTGGCAGTGGCGGCGTTGCAAATGTCAGTGGTGTTTCGCAAAATATTCAAGTTGCAGGACAGTCGAACAAGATTGAAAATGGTATTAACATGCAAGTAGAGTTTATGAGCAGCCAAAATAGTGGTTCGATTTCAACTGCAGTACAAAGTAAAGCTGGTTCATTATCAGCAACTACTAGTGACGGTACCAGTGCCATGGTTACCATTGCGAATAATAGTATTGGCGTGATGATTCAAATGCCTGAACAAGGTCAGGTATTACAACAAATTCGTAATCAGGGCATGCTTCAATCAGCATTTATTGGCGGAGATTTGAATCGCATTCAAAACACCATCATTATGCGTATTGGTTTAAATAGCGCGAGTGGCAATAATTTTGGCAGTGGTTACAACGCAATACAAAGTCTTAAAGACTTACAACGTAACGGATTATTTTAGTTAAATTGTGCTCTTAGATTAAAACGGAGGTTGTTTTTGTAGGCTTTAGATATATCCACAAGTGATGTTGCTAACGTAGTTTTTCATAAATAGTTAAAGATAACGCCATCATTACGCAAAATATTGATTGTCGTGCGTGAACTTATTGCGTTATGTGTAAATAATGCTATGCATGATTACAGTAAGCTAAGATAATAAAACGCATTGATGTTTTATTCTTAATAAATATCTAACACTTGGGCGGTGAATCAATTGACAAAAACAACACTAAACCTTGCTACCATGAGTTTGCTGGCAGCTATAGCGTTACCAAATCAGGCAGCAATTGCAGGTGAGGTCAGCGATACATCAGAAATTTCACTTCTAAAAGCAGAGCTAACACGGCTTAATCAACGTTATGACGCACAAAGTAACGCAATGCTTGAGCTGGCAAACAGGTTACGCCAGCTAGAAAACAGCGCACAGCCTAGAATAATTCGTGCTGCGGCAACAACGGTCGATGAACCAGCTAGCGTTGATAATGCCACAGATAAATCTGAAGTTGTGAAAACCGCACCGCCAGCACGCAGTGCACAGAATATTTATCGTGAGCAAAACGTACTTTTCAATAAAACATTTAGTATTGAAACTGGCATAACCTATAGCCACTCTGATCGACGTGAGTTGATATTAGATGGATTTTTGGCACTCGACGCTATTTTCTTAGGCAATATTAAACTTGACCGCATTAAATCTGATATTTTGCAGTTTGACGCTACTGCTCGCTACGGCATAACTGATAGGCTGCAATTTGATTTTAACGCACCGTTTTTATATCGAAGGTCTACATTTCAATCGGGTGGGGTAGGGGGTAGCGCTTCTACTTTAGGTGAAGTCTCAGTCAATCAATCTGATATTGGCGATATTAGTGCAGGCGCCTATTACCGCGTTTTTCGCGAAACACCTACTAGCCCTGACGTAGTGATGAATTTGCGGGTTAAAGCACCAACAGGTAAAAATCCATTTGGCATTAAAATTATTCAGCCCTCCAACAATCCTGACCTAACTGTACCTGAAAAGTTACCTACCGGTAATGGCGTATGGTCGTTATCAGGTGGTCTTACTGTTGTTAAAACGGTTGACCCAGCTATTTTGTTTGCAAACATCGGTTATACACACAATTTTGCAAGAAAATTTGATGATATTAGCTCGGCACAGGGTATAGAAGTGCCAGGTGAAGTGACTTTAGGTGACTCCATACAGCTTGGTGGCGGTATTGCATTCGCATTAAATGATCGTATGAGTTTAAGTACTTCTTATTCACATCAATTCGCTCAACAATCTAGCATTAAGCAGTCTGGTGGCACTAAACAGAAAATTATCGGCAGCGATTCAAGCTCAGGCTCACTTAATTTTGGTGTCACATACGTAATGACCGATAGATTGTCGATGGTAACTAATGTGGGCATGGGCATAACGCCTGACGCCCCAGATGTTTCTGTTGGTATTAAGTTTCCTTATAGTTTTTAGTTGTCGTTTATATAAAAGTAACTAGATAATTTGCAGCGTTGCTAAGTGATAACTGAGTGAAAACTTACACAATAAAAAAAGCGCTAAAAAGCGCTTTTTTTATTTTCACTTAAACATTACCAGCAATTAAAAATCATAAATCAAAGTAGCACGACCAGTGATTGGTGAGCCCGGTGTAATGTTGTTATTGTTGTGCGCATAAAGTGCATACTCTTTATTCGTTAAGTTTTCTAAATTCACTTGTAAACGTAACTTATCGCTAAATTTGCCATAAATTGCGGCATCGTATCGAGTGTAGCCTGGTAACACAGTGCTTTGCGTAACTGTTGGAGATACTGCAAAACGATCAGATGTACTTATCACACCAAGTGCGACAGCCCACATATCGTTTATTTGATATTTGTTCCAAAGCGACAATGTACGATCTGGTGTTTGCCCTAACTCTGCACCTTTTGGTATTGAATTTCCTGCTGTGGCGTTGAGTTGTGTTTTAGTCACCTCACCGTCTTGCAATGCAATACCGCCAAACACACTCCATTTGTCGGTAAATTCACCAGCAATGCTTAACTCAATGCCTTTCGTTTCTTGACCATCTATCACTATTGAGTTTCCAGGAGTACTTGGATCAGCAACTTGTACATTTTCACGTTCTAGTTTGTAGATTGCTGCCGTCAATGATAGGTTAGGATTTAAATCCCATTTTGCACCAATTTCATAGTTGATAAACTTTTCAGGGTCTAGATTACTGCTTACAACTGTTAATGACGTCAGTTGATCACCAGCACGTGGCACGTAGGATAGGCTATAGTTGCCATAAAGCGACACAGCTTCAATTGGTTTAAAAATCAGACCCGCACGCGGTGATAATAAATTATCGGTTACATCAATGTTTTTCTTAGCAACTTTATCTGAAAAATCTGTTTCAAATTTATCGTGCCTTAAGCCAATGATAGCTTGTAATTTTGGTGTAATAACAATTTGGTCTTGAACATAAAAAGCAGTTACATCAATATCACTTTTTCTACTGGTCCCTAGCGCTGCGAAAGATGCACTAGGTACAAATGGATTGCTGGCAGGCTGCTTACCACCAGCAGTATCTGAAATGTTTGATGAGCCAGCCGTTGGTTGAAAGCGCTTATTGTCTGTTTGCTGGTTAGCTAACTCCATACCAAATAATAGTTTATGCTCTACAGAACCTGTTTTAACATTAAACATCAAGTCAGTTTGATTGATTAAATTAGTACGATCTGTTTCATCAAGGTAAGCACCAAACTGCACAGTACCGTCATTTTTAACTGAGTTTCTAGCAAAAACGTTTTGATAATATTTATCATAATCGGCATAACGTAAACGATTACGCACAGTTAACCCATTATCAAAGGCATGTTCAATCATGGCGTTAAATGCGTTAGTTTCAGTTTCGTTAGGGCTTAATTTAGCATTACCAAAAAACTGGTCACTGTCACCAATTTTAAACGGACGGTTATTTAAAGTTGAATTACCTGCACCGTTTACTGATGGCACGCCACGGTCACTCACGTGTTCATCTTTAAAATATTCTACACCTAGCGTGATTTTAGTTTTATCAGATGGTTTAATAGTCAGCGTTGGGTTGATACCATAGCGTTTAAGATTGACGCCATCGCGGTAAGAGCCTGAGTCTTCGTACACTGCATTCACGCGAAATGCGACAGATTCGTTAATAGCTTCATCATAGTCACCTGAAATACGTTTGTGATCATAAGCACCTAGGCTAAGTGTGAGCTCGCGAATCGCATCCCATCCAGCTTCTTTTGTAACACGGTTGATCGCACCACCTGCGCCACCACGGCCAAATATCATACCATTAGGGCCTTTTAGTACTTCCACACGATCTGTGTTGTAAATATCGCGATAGGTTTGTACATCATCACGAATACCATCTAGAAAAAAGTCACCGGTAGTCGCATTACCGCGAAAAATTAATGCATCGCGATTACCTTCACCTTGCGCTGCCTGAACCCCAGGTACGTAGCGCACCGCTTCTGCAATACTCTGTATAGATTGGTCTTTAATTTGATCTTGTGTCACAACAGAAATAGCTTGTGGTACATCACGCAATTCAGTATCAGTTTTAGTTGATGCTGAGCTGCGTTTAGCGTTATAGCCTTTTACTGGTTTAGTGTCGCTAATACGCGGTGCGGTGATGTCTATTTGTTGTAGTTTTATCTCGCTGGTTTCGGCAAATGTTTGTGTGCTTGCTAAAAATAACGCGCTAGTGAGTGCGCTGTGTACGGCTAGTTTTAATAGTGAACCATTATTTTTAGAGTACGTTTGTCTGCGTATTGATTGTGTATTAACTGCTTTTTTTGCTAGATGCGAAACCATCTTTGACCTCATTTAATTAACTAAAGTTGAACAACCTTAATATTAACATAAATGAGAAACATTACTATTTAGATTTGATAAAAAGTGCAAAACTTAGACTTTAATGTTGAAGTCTTAGGCCTATTATTTGCGTTTCTCTAAAAACTGTTGTAAAAACGCCTATTGGCGCAGTGTGCGTGGAAAGGCATAGCAAATGGATTAGCCGCTGGACGGTAGATAAGTTGCAGGTGGCAGACGAGAAATTAGGTGGGGGTTTAAAAAGGTTATGTGAGCAATACTGACTATCAGTTGACTGCTAAAAAGTAGAAATTTTATAGTCGGTATTTATAGCCAAACTTGATATCAGAGCTTTTTATGAGAGCTTGATATCCCGTTTTATATTTCGATTTTATAAAAAATTTTATAGTCAAATCTCCGAACTAAATCTAACAGCTAAACTTTACTGTTACCTCAAGTTCGGTGAAAAATTAAGCAGTGCCACCAACTGTTAAACCATCAATTTTAAGTGTTGGTTGACCTACACCCACTGGTACGCTTTGGCCTTCTTTACCACAAGTACCTACGCCGCTATCTAGTTGCATATCGTTGCCTATCATGCTCACTTTGGTTAATACATCAGGGCCGTTACCTATTAAAGTTGCACCTTTTACAGGGTAGGTGATTTTGCCATCTTCAATCATATAAGCCTCAGCCGCGCTAAATACGAATTTACCGCTGGTAATATCGACTTGTCCGCCACCGAAATTAGCTGCATATAAACCTTTTTTGACCGATTTAATAATTTCTGCAGGGTCTTTATCACCATTCAGCATATAAGTATTCGTCATGCGCGGCATGGGGATATGCGCGTAGCTTTCACGTCTAGCATTACCAGTGAGCGGCATATTCATAAGTCGTGCGTTTAAGCTATCTTGAATATAGCCTAATAAAATTCCATCTTCAATCAACACGGTACGTTTAGTTTCGTTGCCTTCATCGTCGATATTGAGCGAGCCGCGACGGTCGGTAATTGTTCCATCATCTACAATTGTGATCCCTTTTGAAGCCACTTGTTGGCCAATACGGCCGCTAAATGCTGAGCTACCTTTGCGGTTAAAGTCACCCTCAAGGCCATGGCCAATGGCTTCATGTAGTAAAATGCCTGGCCAACCAGCACCTAATACGACTGTCATCGCGCCTGCTGGGGCAGGGCGGGCTTCTAGGTTTACCAGTGCTTGGTGTACAGCTTTTTGTGCATATTCTTGTAAAATCTCGTCAGTAAAGTAGCTGTAATCAAAGCGTCCTCCACCGCCTGCTGAGCCCTGCTCACGACGACCATTACTTTCGGCAATGACTTGAATGGATAAACGCACTAAAGGGCGTACATCGGCCGCCATTACGCCATCGTGGCGTGCAACCATAATGACTTCGTATTCACCTGCAACTGACGCCATTACCTGGGTAATACGTGGGTCACACTTACGCGCATATATTTCTAAGCGCTCTAATAATTTTACTTTTAGCTCAGCGCTTAAGCTGGCAATAGGATCTTGTGGCAAATACAGTTCAGCAGACTTACGTTGTTCTGTTGGTTTAGCGGTATGTTCAGCACCTAAATTAGCAATAGCTTTAGTTGCATTTGCTGCTTGCTGTAGTGCACCTAAATTGATGTCATCAGAGTAAGCAAAAGCAGTTTTTTCACCTGAAACGGCACGCACACCAACACCTTGGTCAATCGAAAAGTTGCCTGATTTCACTTGGCCTTCTTCTAAGCCCCATGATTCGCTACGGCTGTACTGAAAATATAAGTCAGCATAGTCAATCTTGTGCTGCATCATATTGCCTAAAACACCTTGAATAGCTGGTATATCAAGGCTAGCAGGCGCTAATAAAGTTTCAGCGGCAGTAGAAAAGTGTTGAGTTGAAGCAGGTGTTAAATCGGTTTTCACGGTGATACCTTAGTTGGCTGATATACATTAGATAATACCAGTTAGTATAAAAACAAGACTGCGTAATATCTGTATTGTTAAAACCTATATTTTTAACAAATTGAGCAATCCAATTTGTGTTTAAACATAGCGACTGATCACTAGTTTTAAATTAATATTACAGAGGAAAATTTTAATTACAGTATACGGTGCTCAAGCGCTGGCAAGCTTTTGCGAATACCCGCTTGATAGCTCGCGCTGATATTGGCAATGACTACACCAGAGCCGCGCGGTAAACGATCTAATACTACGCCCCACGGGTCTACAATCATGCTGTTACCATGCGTTTCACGACCAGATAAATGGTAGCCACCTTGCGCTGGGGCTAGCACATACGCTTGATTTTCAATGGCGCGCGCCCGAATCAAAGGCTCCCAGTGGGCTTTGCCTGTGGTATCGGTAAAAGCAGATGGAATAATAATAATATCGACCTTACCCATTGCGCGATATAACTCAGGGAAGCGTAAATCATAACAAATAGACAAACCCACTTTGCCAAAAGGCGTATCTACAGTAACGACTTTGTCACCTGCTTCAATGGTATTTTCTTCACGGTAGTGCTCGTTGCCCAAATCCATACCAAACAAGTGGATTTTGTCGTAGCGAGCAACTTTTTCGCCTTTATCGTTATATACCAAGCAGCTGTTACGTACCTTTTTAGGGTCGCTAGAAACAAGTGGTATTGAGCCACCAATTAACCAAACGCCATGTTTTTTAGCTTGATTACTTAAAAAGCGCTGAATTTGTCCAGCATTTTCATGCTCGCATACAGCAATTTTATCAGTATCTTTAACGCCCATAATCGCAAAATACTCAGGTAGCGCAATCAGCTTTGCACCAAGGTCAGCAGCAATTTCTATTAGTCGCTCAGCTTCACTTAGGTTGGCTGACACACTTGGACTAGACGCCATTTGAATACCTGCAATTTTGACCATAACTTTTTCTTCTAAATGTTTACTTTTAATATTGATATCATCATAACGTATTTTCAAATTGTAATCATTTGACTATGTTGTTAGTGATTGATTTGTTTGTATTTATGTTATTACTACTTAAATTATTGCTATTTGCGCTGTTGGAACTTGTGCTATTTTTGTTTGATGTTTTATTTTTTGTTTGATCAAGCTTTTTATCTGAGTTTTTTTCAACTTCTTGCGGATCGCTCCAAGTGCCAATAATTTCGTATTCATCAATGGCAAATTTATTGAGTGGATCTTTTAGTAATTTTTGCGCTATGTAAGCACCAATACCGACTATTGGCCCGCCTGCAAAAGCAGCTAACGAAAACGTATCACTAATAAATGGCGTTACTTTAATGAATAAATGTTGAGTTTCTTTGGCTAAATTAGTTTCGCCTTTCACTTCAACTTGTGCGGTAGGGCCGACCATTTTAAAGTCATCGCTTCGAACAATACCGCGGTCAATACGCACACTAGATTGAATGCTGTCAAACGCAAAACCATCATTAAATACATCTTTAAAATCGAGTGCTAAGCGGCGTGGCAAGTTTTGCAGGCTTAACAAGCTAAACAAACGCCCGATGCCTGTTTCCACTTTTACAATTCGTCCTTTTTTGGCGTCTAAAACTATATTACCGTCTAAATTAGCGCTATTGTATTCGTGCGGGCTGCCCGGCCATTGCAGTTGACCTGTTATTAAAGCGTTACCAGACTTGATTGTCTCAGGATAACCAAAGCGTTTGAATAGCTTGCCTAAGCTATTGATATTAAGCGTAAAATTTAACTTGGTATTGGGTAGGGTGCGCCAGTTACGCCATTCGCCTGTTGCGCTCAACGTACTTTCTTCATTGCTGATATTGAGCTTTTCAATGTTCCAGTTTTGATTATTTTCTGCAGCAATTACTTCAAGCCGACCTAGTTTTTTATTGGCAATTTCAAAGTCCTCAATCACAATATCTAGTGCTGGGTACCTTAAATTAACGTTAGCTTTCTTAATATTTTCGCCTGATTTGAGCGAATTTATATTTGTATCACTTAAGTCGTCAGGTAGCCGAAAGTCTTTTAATCTGGCGGTTAGCCGACCATTTGCGGCGGTACTGTAAGTTAAGTCGCCATTCATTTCTTTACTCAGCAGATTGATCTTCCAAATATTACTGTCAACTGTAGCGTTAATTTTCGCGTCAGTAATTTGTCGGTCAAAGGCGGTTAATTCATTGGTTGATAATGTAATGTGATTGATATTGATTGTATTGTTTGAAGTAACGCTACCAACTTTGTTTTGAGGGTTTAAGGTATTAAATTCGCGCCACTCATCAAGGTTCAATTTATTGATATTGCCATGCACATTAATGCCCGTTTGCATGGGGTAATCGGCTAATTCGTTGATACCAATATTGGCGTTTTCAATTGTTAATTGACGATTTTGTTCAATAGTGAGAATTTTGGCGGCTAATAACGTGCCATAACTCACGCTAAAATAATCCTTAGCGTCAATTTGTGGCTTTTTATCTATTTTGAGTGCAATGCTTTCTTGCTTGCTTTTATTAAATGGCGCAGGTAAATCAACTGCCATACCAACCATGTTTGACCTAATTGCTAAGTCATAACTGTCTTTTTTAATATTGATTTCGCTAACCCAATCTGCACTCCCTTCAAGCTTGCTGAGTATGGGTAAATCAAATACTTTTTTTAAGCCACTGTCAGGCATGCGACCGTTAGCAGTAATTCTGATGACCCGGTCTTTATTAGTGACAATATTAACAATGCCTGCACTATCAAAAATTGTGGCGCGAATATTTTTGCCAGCAATACCAGTTTCGGTAAAATCTAGCTCACCTGTAATATTAGTAATATTAGGTATCGCATCGCTTGACATTGCACTATTGGTAACGCTATAGCCGCCTTTTACCTTAGTAGCGTCTGTATTATTGAGTGGTATATCTAGCTTGATATTCAGCTTTCCGAGGCCTGTGACGTTAAGATTTTGCGTAAAGCCGTCAGTCACTTCAAGCACTGGGCTTTTGTTTATAAAGTTAATGGCATTGTCTGCACTGCCAGTAGCAGAGCCATTCACGTAGAGCATTGGATTATTTGCATCTAAATCTGGAATCACAATATTCACTTTTGCAATTTGTGTGCCTAGTAGCTCTCCTTTGGTACTATTAAGCTCCATACGGTTACCTTGAAATAACATATCCAGCGTTAATTTTTCAATTTTTGGCCAATTTTTGCCGTATAAAATCACACCATCGGTTACTTTTGCAGTTACTTTAAATAAGCCAGATTTATTGTCAGGATAAGGAAACTCTGCCGCATTGCCGCGCAATGTTAACTGCACATTGCTACCAGTGCCCGCCAAAATTGCGTTATCTAGCCAGTCTAATGTGTCTTTACTCAAATAGCTTGGGTAGTAAACTTTAGCAAATTGCGTGTTAATTTTGTCAAACTGACCCGTAAAATCAAGCTTGCCACCTTTAAAACCGTTTAGCTCATAAGTGCCAGCTACCTTGCCTGTAAGGTGATCGTTAGTGAGTTTAAGTGACTCTACATTGAGCGTTGTTATCTTGTTTTTATTGCGCCAACTCACTAAGCCATCGAGCTGGTTAATGGGCATGGGCTCACGTATTAAGCCTTTTAAATCGAGTATGGCATTTTGTGTTTTAAGCTGTAATTTGCCGTTGTTCTCATTAAGCTCTATTACGCCAGTGAGGTTTGTAAACCCTGGAATATCTTGGTAAGCGAGTACACCCAAGCCATCAAAATTAGCTTTAATTTGATAAGTTTCAGGATTGTTTTTGTTGCCTGCCAGCTGCACAGAAATTTGACTTAATTGACCCACAGCGTTTAAGCCGTTAATCAGGTCTACAGTTTTGACGGGTAAGTTTATCAACTGACTAAACGATTTTAATGCCGTTAAATCAAGTGTGTTTAAACTGAGCTCAGCTTCTATAGTGGCAGGTTTTTTAGGGCTAGCATTAAACTCGCGATAACTTGCGTTGCCTTGTTTAATATCCATTTTTTGGGCGAGTAAATTAAGTTTTTTAAGTTTGAATGATTGTCCGTTTCGCTCTTGCTTCCAAATAATGCGTCCATTAAGGTTATCCAGTGTGATGGCATTTTGCCCATTCGCTAATGTTAATCGCGCATCCACATTTTTTAATGACACATCGCTAATGATTTGCGTTGGTTTACCTTGTGCAAATTTCAACCAAAATTGTAACCCACCAACGCCAGCATTAACATTAATTGGGTAGTCTACCCAAGCGCGCCAAGCGCTTAAATCAATACCCTGAAGTTTGCTGTAAATCGTACCGCGCCAATCATTTATATCGGCTACATCTTTGCCATAAAACTGACCACGAATATCAATTGGGCTTTTAAAATTGAGTGTGCCAGCAGCAGGCACTGCAGTTAAACCAAAGCGATGTTGCCCCAAAATAGACGACCATTTAGGGCTGAGTAATTGAAAGTTGAGCTGATTAAGAGTGAGTGGCGGTGCAGTTCTTTTGTCATCTAGCCACTCAATTGTAGCGTTTCGAATATCAATTTGTGATTGCTTTAATATCCAGTTACTAAAGTCAGGCTTAGCCGCACCACCCATGGCAATACCTGCAACAAATAGAGTGCCATTGGCTTCACGACGAATGGTCAGTTTAGGCGCATTGATTGTGAGTAAGCTTAAATGTGGCTCAAATTTAGGAATACTCAGCCACGACAAACCCGCCTCAACACGGTTTAAGGTCAGTGCAACACGATTTTGCCGATCATAAATCTGTACATGATTGAGGTCTAGTTGCGGATTCATTCCAGACCAAGATGCTTGAATATCAGCAATCGTCACTTTTTGATTGAGTGCTAAGCTCAGTTTTTGCTCAATATCTGCTTTGTATTGATGAATATTGGGTAGCAACCAGTAGCGCAAACTCAGCGTTACTACACACACCACAATGACCAGTGACCACAACAAGTATGTGAGCGCGCGCATGACCCAAACGACGGTTGGTTTAATCATGATGAGCTTTTTTGTAGGGTGTAAAAGGGCATGAGCGGCATTATAAACTGTGACAGATTTAATATCAGGCAATTCGACAAATTGAAAAGTAAAAAACTGCAAAGAAGTTTAGAATAACGGCTTTGTAGCCTTAAAGCTAACCAAACACTAGTAACCTTCTGATATTTAATAACACTTTTAATTAGTTAGCGCCCTGTTTTGATTCAATTTAAAAATTTAACGCTTGTTCGCCATATCAAAATATTAGTCGAACAAGCTTCGTTTCAATTACACCCTGGCCACAAAGTGGGCTTAACAGGTGCAAATGGCGCAGGTAAATCGTCATTATTTGCGTTATTGCGCGGTGAGTTACACCCAGAAGTAGGCGAGCTGGAAATTCCACCACAATGGGTCATTGCCCATGTAGCCCAAGAAACGCCAGCACTCGGCATGCCCGCAATTGAATTCACTTTAGATGGCGATGCTGAATTGCGTGAAGTAGAAGCCGCATTAAGCGCTGCAGAAGCCAGCCATGAGGGTGAAAAAATTGCCGAATTACATCACCGTTTAACCGATATTGAAGGTTACAGCGCCAAAGCGCGCGCAGCAGCCTTGCTAGATGGTCTAGGCTTTTCGCAAGCTGATTTATTGCGTCCAGTGAGTGATTTTTCAGGTGGTTGGCGTGTGCGTTTAAATTTAGCGCGCGCCTTAATGTGCCGCTCAGATTTATTACTGCTCGATGAGCCAACTAACCATTTAGATTTAGATGCTGTGTATTGGCTAGAGGGCTGGTTGCGTGACTATCGTGGTACTTTACTGCTGATTTCGCATGACCGTGATTTTTTAGATGCGGTGGTCAATAATATTCTGCATATCGAACAGCAAAGGCTAACGCTTTACAAAGGCGGCTACTCAGATTTTGAACGTCAACGCGCTGAAAAGTTAGCGCTACAGCAAGCCATGTTTGAAAAGCAGCAACGCAAAGTTTCACATCTGCAAAGCTATATTGACCGCTTTCGTGTGCAAGCCACCAAAGCCCGCCAAGCGCAAAGCCGTATTAAAGCGCTTGAGCGTATGGAAATGATTTCTGCCGCACATATTGATTCGCAATTTAACTTTGAATTTCGCGCACCCGTGAGCGCGCCAGACCCGCTATTGGTGTTAGACGATATTGATGTGGGCTACAAAGATGCGTTGCCAATACTCAATAAAGTTGTGCTGGCGATTAGGCCAGGCGAGCGTATTGGTTTGTTGGGCAAAAATGGCGCTGGTAAATCAACGCTCATTAAATTACTAGCGGATGAATTAGCGCCATTAAAAGGCAAGAAAATTGGTGGTAAAGACTTAAATATCGGCTATTTTGCGCAGCATCAATTAGAGCAATTACGCCCAGATGAATCGCCCCTGCAGCACATGCTGCGCCTTGACCCAAGCACACGTGAGCAAGAGCATTTAAATTATTTAGGTGGCTTTGATTTTAAAGGCGACATGGCGCGCACGGTTTGTGAGAATTTTTCAGGTGGCGAAAAATCACGTTTAGCGCTTGCGTTGTTGATTTGGACACGTCCAAATTTACTATTGCTAGATGAGCCAACCAACCATTTAGATTTAGAAATGCGCCATGCGCTGACAATGGCGCTACAAGATTATGAAGGTGGTGTGATTTTAGTTTCGCATGATAGAGCGCTTTTGCGGGCTAGTTGCGACACGTTTGTGTTGGTGGCTGATGGTAGCGCGACAACATTTGATGGTGATTTGGATGATTATAAAAATTGGCTATCCTCTTCTAAAATGCAAGAAAATGCCGTTAAATTACAAGAAAACCCTGTAAAAAAGAATGATTATGCATTAAGTAAGCAAGAGCGTCAGGCACGTATTTTGGCAAGGCGACCATTATTAAAAGAAACTGAAAGCATTGAAAAGCAACTCGAAAAACTGAACGCTGAAAAAGCTAGTTTAGACACACGTGCCAGTGAGGCAGATTTATACGAAGCGCCAAATAAAGCTGAATTGCAGGCTTTACTCAAGCGCCAAGCCGAATTAAGCGAAAAAATAGACGATGCTGAAATGCGCTGGCTTGAGCTACACGAACAACTCGAATTACTACCAGAACCAAACTAGAGATATCAAAAAAATGACGATGCAATATTCCGAACGACTCACCTTATTACACGCGCTTTGCCTAGCCGAAAACTTGAGTGACGATGCGCCAAAGCCAAATTTGGATGACTTTAACGCGCTAGATGCTGCTGATTATTTGAGCTGTTACGTGACTTTTAACGCCATACTAACTGCAGAGCGAGAGCCAGCACTTGAGCGCAGTACTAACTTTGACGCTCTCAGCGTTTACCAAGCTTTTGCCTTACTTACCTATGCTTTTTTTAGCACACCATTAAGCCATGAAAGCAGCCAAGAAGGCATGACGCCAGACTTTCAAGCTGCGCAAATTAGCATTGCTAAAACATTATTTGCAGGCCTGCCAGCTGCTGAATTGGTGGAAATAATTGAGTCAGGTTTTAATAAATTTAAACTGATTGCTGAAGCCGAAACAGAGCACTGGCTTGAGTTTCGTGAGAATCTAGATAAGGTAACGATTAGCTTTGTAGTAGCCGCAACTGATGATGATAGCCCGCACAGTAAAGAAGATGTGCTGCCTGTTTTTGGTCAACTATTAAGCCAGCTGTGCGAAGCGTTTGAACGCGATTAAGTTTTGATTTATACGCAAAAAAAGCCTGCAAATGCAGGCTTTTTTATTGCTAAAAAATTAACCGTTTACAGGCTTAGTAGCTGATTGATTGGGTTGTTTAAATTTAACATTATCACGTTTATAAGCACCACGTTTATCTTTCATCTCACGTGCTTTTACACGTTGCTCTGGCGTTAAAACTGCCGTTACTTTCGCCTCAGTGCGCACACGGCTAAGCGTTTTGTTTTTCTCAAGTTGTGCTAATTGCTCGCTCAATTGTTGCGCTTTAGCATCATCATAAACATCTGCTTTTGCTAATGCATTTAAAGACTCTTGAGCGGCACGTTCTTGTTTGCGTGTTTCATACATCATTGGCGCTTGCTCATGCATAATCGCAAAAATTTTATCTTGCTGATCTTGCGTTAAGTTAAGTGCTTTAAAGTGGTGGGCTGCACCTGCATTGCCCATATGGCTTCTGCCCATGCCATCTTTATCCATTCCACCTTTGTGATGTTGGCCAGCTTGGTGTTTGTTGCAATGTTTACCGCCATCTTTATCACCATGATCTGCATGGCTCAAAGTTGCAAACGGTAGGGCTATTGCCAAAGTTGAAATCGCCAAAATTGATTTAATTGTCGCTTTATTCATTTTCTTAATCCTCTATTCAGTGGTGCGTTTAAAAATCTCTAAAACAGTATGTCGTTTTAGGATGTTGCTATCTTGCCTCTTTCACCTGTAAAACGCTGTTAAGAGACTGTAAATCTGCGTAAATATAAGCGAGCTAGCTTGTTGATTGTGTTGGCACTGGTTATGATTTGTCTGGTTAATAGTGATGAAAAAAATCATGCATAAAATTTTATTAGTAGACGATGACATTGAGTTAGTAGAAATGCTCAAAGAGTATTTAGAGCAAGAAAGCTTTATTGTGGCAACGGCGCACGATGGTGAGGCAGGCCTAGTGGCTTTAAAATCGAGTCCATTTGAGTTTGATTTGGTGGTGCTAGACGTGATGATGCCCGTTTTGAATGGCTTAGAAACCTTGCGTAATATTCGTCAAAATAGTCATATCCCCGTAATTATGTTAACCGCAAAAGGTGATGATAACGACCGTATTACAGGGCTTGAACTAGGCGCTGATGACTACGTGCCTAAGCCTTGTACGCCACGTGAATTGGTAGCGCGCATACGTGCTATTTTGCGTCGCACAGAGCCTGCAACGGCAAAGCGTGCTAAAACAATCACGCTTAACGAGTTGACTTTAATGCCTGAAAAACGCCGAGTAGAGTGGGCGGGGCAGCCATTATTACTCACCAGTACTGAGTTTAATCTACTTGAGGTATTACTTGAGCATGCAGGTAGTGTAGTGAGTAAAGAAACGCTATCAGAGCTAGCTTTAGGCCGGCCAATGACTAAATTTGATCGTAATATTGATGTGCACATGAGTAGCGTTCGGCAAAAATTGAGTGCAATCGCCAATGGCCGCCAAATGATAGAGACCGTGTATCGTTTGGGTTATCAATATATTAAAGATTAAGCAAAAGAGTCAGTCATTATGGGTCGTCTTTTTTGGAAATTCTTTTTATTTTTCTTTTTTGCGCAATTAAGCACAGTGCTAATTGTGAGCATAGCTGTGGGTATTGTACGTGACAATCGCGAGCGAGATCAGCGCATAGTTGATGCTGGCCCACCTGCCAGAATAATGGTAGGTGCCGCCGCAGGCGTGCTTGAGACTAACGGCTTACACGCACTTAAACGACTTATTCAAGACTGGACAGACGATGCAATGCCACCGCTATATGCGGTTAATGAGTTGGGTGTAGATTTGCTCGGTCGCCAATTACCACCTAAAGTTAATGTTGACGCGCTAGAAAAACTTAATGCAAAAATGGATAACGGCATTATTCAAAAATACCATGCACTTGACGGCCATGACTATTGGTTATTTGTCGCTGATCCGGCAAAAAGAGGTATGCGCTTTCCACCACCATTGTCTTGGCGTGAAGGGCGTGGCGTTAAAGTGTTCGGTTTCAAAATATCAGGGTTACAATCGCAAAAAATTGGGCGTTTGTTTCCTTTCGTACCTTTACTGGTTGGTATTTTGATTAGTTTCATTTTTGCCGCACTGCTTGCTTGGTATTTTGCAAAACCTATTAAACAATTACGCTTAGCTTTTGAAAGTGCTGCAGGTGGCAATTTAAACGCCCGTGTTGGCGAAGCAATGCAAGGTAGACGCGATGAACTGGTTGATTTGGGCACTGCGTTTGATGTGATGGTGAGCCGAGTGGGTAGCTTAATTGAGAGCAAAACGCGGTTAATGCACCAAGTTTCACACGAGTTACGCTCACCGCTGGCCAGATTACAAATTGCCATCGGCTTAATTAAACAAGCTCCTCAAGCAGCTGAATCGACTATCGATAAAACGCAAGGTGACAAACTTAATCTTTCGCTCAATCGTATTGAGCGCGAAGCGGTGCGCATGGACAGTTTAGTCGGTGAGTTACTGACGCTTTCTCGTTTAGAGTCAGGCATGTTAACGATGCAAAAAAGCGTCATTAACCTAAATGAGCTGTTAGCCGAATTATTGGCTGATGCAAATTTTGAAGGTAAATCTAAGTCAGTTCAAGTGCATTACGAAGCCCCCAAAAACTTGCAAAACAGGCCAATTATGTTGCTAGCCGAGTATGATTTGTTACAGCGTGCAATTGATAATATAGTGCGTAACGCTATTAAATACAGTGCATTTGGCCAATCAGTGTTACTTAAAACCGCCATGGATACGCTAGAAAATTGCGTCACTTTGAGCATAAGAGATTACGGAGTTGGCTTAAATAAATCAGAAATTGAGCAGATATTTCAGCCCTTTTATCGTGCAGATAATCAGCTTGGGGCACACATGAACGATGGTCACGGTTTGGGTTTATCAATTGCTAAGCAGATTATTGAGGCGCATGCAGGTGAAATTACAGCGCACACTACTGAGCAAGGCTTGCTGGTTACTATGAAACTACCACTGATAAAGTAAACTAATTAAGCTAACTATTAGTCTAGTGACTGAATCTTAAATACTATTTTCAGCGTATAAATACCTGTCGACTTTCAAACTTTGAATATGCCTGCTAAAACGCATTTTTTATCTACTTTACAGCTAATTCGGCTTGCATTATTAACGAGTATAGCGCTGATTAGCAGTGCTTGCAGCCCTGTTCATGTATTGAATTCGTTGGTGCCTGATTCTGGTTATCAACTGCAATCAAACATTTCTTATGGCCCACATGAACGGCAGAAGCTCGATATCTATACACCTAAAACGCCTAGCAATCAGCCAAAAAAAATAGTGATATTTTTTTATGGTGGTAGTTGGGATTCTGGTGAAAAAGCTGATTACAAGTTTGTGGGTGAGGCGCTTAGCTCACAGGGGTTTATTGTCGTTATTCCTAATTATCGAGTGTATCCTGATGTGCTTTTCCCAGCTTTTATGGAAGACCCAGCAAGCGTTGCCAAATGGGTGAAAACCAATATTCAGCAATATCAGCCGTTGCCCAATAATCTCACAGCATCCACTAATAGCAGCACGCTGGCTAGCCGAGACAACGTCGATAAAGTATTTTTAACAGGCCATTCAGCAGGTGCACATTTAGCGGTTATGCTGGCTGTAAACCCAGAATATCTCGCTCAAGTGTCATTAAAGCCTACTGATTTTAGTGGCGTAGTGGGCTTAGCTGGGCCTTACGATTTTTTACCTTTACGTGCTGCTCGGCTTAAAGTAATTTTTGGTGCAGAGGCTGAGCGTTGGAAATCGCAACCCATTTCGTTTGTAGACGGTAAAAATCCACCAATGCTATTAGCGGTTGGCCGTAAAGACAGTATCGTGGCGCCGTATAACACTGATCACATGGTAAAGGCGATTAAAAGTAAAAATGGCGCTGTAGATATCGCTGAATTTGCTCAATATGGTCATATTGATATGGTTGCGAAACTTGCACGACCTATACGTGGTGATGGTGCGCTTTTAAAAAAGATGGTTGAGTTTTTAAACCAACATTAAGCGGCAGGCGCTAGTTTGCAGTAGCATTTAAATCATGCTACTTATTTGTAACATCAGTTCTTTGACTTCATAACGACCTGTTTTAGATTCGCGCATAGCCATGTGCCACTGCGACATAAAAGACATTAACGCATCGTAATCTTCAATAGTATGAATCTTGGTAATTAAGCTTTTGCCCAAAATACCTAAATGCTGCTTGGTATTGTCTGCCATTAAATGCTGTATAGGCCATAATACTTTAGGCTCAAGAAAAATACGCTGGCTAAAAGATTTGCTATAGCTTAGGTTGTTGGCAGCTTTAAGTTGATTGATTCGCTGTGATTGTTGCTCAACGGTTTCAACAAATTGACTTTGCTCGAGCTTAGTTAAAATAGCTGGTACGTCATAATGCACAAAGAAATTTTGTAAACTATCTTGCGTTCGTTTGCCATCAATCATCACTAGTACTTGGCGATACCGGGCGTTTAGTGTGCGTGTATTACCTTTAATTTCTTCAATTGCAATTTCAGTTTTGGCAAAAACAGTCATTACAGGTCACTTGTTGTTATGTTATTACAACAGTAATTTACATTTGCTAAACTATTATGACAAAGCGCCTTTTACTTAATTTGCACACTAATAAATTTCACGCGTTGCTAAAAATTCTAGCTCTGGGTAACGCTCTTGAGCCATTTGCAGATTCACGCGATTAGGCGCTAAATAAACGTATTCTTCATTGCCATCTAAGCCAACGTTAAAGCCATATTTATCTGCAATCGCTTTTAAATCAGCGTCTGACCCACGTAACCAGCGCGCGGTGTAGCAGTCAAAGCTTTCAAACACCACATCTACGCCGTATTCATGCTCTAACCTGTGCGCAACTACATCAAACTGCAATAAGCCTACTGCGCCCAAAATTAAATCGTTCGAGAGCAAAGGGCGAAATAATTGTGAAGCGCCTTCTTCAGCTAATTGTTGCAGGCCTTTTTGTAGCTGCTTCATTTTGAGTGGATTTTTTAAGCGTGCACGGCGGAAATATTCGGGTGCAAATGAGGGTATGCCCGTAAATTTAAGCTCTTCACCTTCACTAAACGTATCGCCAATTTTCACAGTACCGTGATTAGGAATGCCAATAATATCGCCTGAATAAGCTTCATCCATAATCGTACGGTCTTGTGCCATAAAGGTAATCGCATTATTTACCGCCATCAGCTTGCCAGTGGATACTTGTTTAATTTTCATGCCACGCTCAAAACGGCCAGAGCAGACGCGCAAAAATGCGATTCTATCGCGATGTTTGGGGTCCATATTGGCTTGAATTTTAAACACAAAGCCTGAGAATTTAGCTTCATTTGGCGGCATTTCGCGTGTAGCAGTTTTGCGTACTAATGGGGCGGGGGATAAATTCACAACGGCATCTAACAACATTTGCACGCCAAAGTTATTCACAGCCGATCCAAAATAAACAGGCGTTTGTTTGCCTGCCAAATAACGCGCTGAATCAAACACATTTGATGCGCCGCGAACCAACTCAATGTCTATTCGGAGCTCTTCTGCTTGGCGACCAATCAGCGTATCTAAGCGCGGGTTATTTAGGCCTTGTATGGTTTCAGACGTACCTTTTTCGGCTCTTGGGTCAAAAAACAAAATGCTATCATTCACTAAATCGTAAACACCACGAAAGGTTTTACCCATACCAATTGGCCAAGTCATTGGTGCGCATTCCATACCCAATGTCGTTTCAATTTCGTCGAGCAACTCAATCGGCGCGCGGCTTTCACGGTCTAGTTTATTGATAAACGTGATAATTGGCGTGTCGCGCATGCGGCAAACATTTAGCAGTTTGATTGTTTGGGTTTCAACGCCGTTTACCGAGTCAATGACCATGACCGCAGAGTCCACTGCGGTTAATGTGCGATAAGTATCTTCTGAGAAGTCATCATGGCCTGGTGTATCGAGTAAGTTAATCATGTGCTCACGGTAGGGGAACTGCATGACGCTTGACGTGACTGAAATACCGCGTTGTTTCTCAAGCTCCATCCAGTCACTAGTTGCATGACGCGCAGCTTTGCGGCCACGTACTTCACCTGCTACTTGAATAGCGCCACCGAACCAAAGTAGTTTTTCAGTAAGCGTGGTTTTACCTGCATCGGGGTGAGAAATAATAGCGAATGTGCGGCGGCGTTTAATTTCAGCCTGTAAAGGACTATGGTGTTCTGACATGTTAAAAGTTAGCAGTTTTCGTAAACCGCTATTTTACCCGAAATACATCTAATCCCATCATGCTGAGTAGTAGCTAAGTGGTGAGGTTTGCTGAATAGATTTGGAAGAAAATTAAGGTACGCAAATCAAAAGTAACTTGCGCACCTTAACTTGAGCCAAAAATCTAAATGGCTTTTAATTACATCGCTTTGTAGAAAACATAATCAGCTTGGTAGCCAACTTTTTGTTTTGCGCCTAAACTATTTGCCGCACATGGCGCTGTTGGAGGTAGGCCTGCTACAGTGTTTAAGCGTTGAATATAAGTCACATCAGTCATTACGCCACTACCTGTTGATGGGTTGGCTTTTACCAATTGTAAAGCGATAGCACCAGGGTTAGGCGAAACAGCGACTTGCTTGCCAGTAACTTTGCTACCGTCTTTAGACTCCCAAGTTGGGCCTTTGTAATAAGTACCAATAGCATAATTATTGCTGCCATACAGAATCGCCTCAGGGCCAGCCAACACCCATTCAAAAGCGTCTTTCATATCAGCTTTAGCGCGGCACTCGTAAGTTAATTCGCCTTTGCCAACCGTTAAAAGTGTCATTTTATTACCTGCGGGTACGGCAATCGCAGCAGGTACAACTGGTGCTTTTTCTGGTGCTTTCATCATGGTTTCGCAGCCACTTATTAGCAAAGTGACAGTAACTGCTGAAAGTGTAAATGATAATTTTTTCATAAAAATTTCCTTATAAAGATTAAGTGAATTAAAAACATAAAACAACGATATTCACTTAATTTTACGCAGAAATAATTAGTTTAGATTCAATAAAATCAACTATTTACAACATTTACCTAAAGCGCTTTATATTGGTGCAAATATCAACCCATGCACCACAAAATTGCACAAATATAGTGCCTTTTAGATTACTTGATTACCTCTTTAAGTTGTTCCAATATTGCTGGGTTGTCTAGTGTTGAAATATCACTGGTAATTTCTTCACCTTTAGCCAAGCTACGCAAAAGTCTACGCATAATTTTACCTGAGCGGGTTTTTGGTAAGTTGTCGCCAAATCTAATTTCGTCAGGCTTAGCAATTGGCCCAATCTCTTTACCTACCCAGTCACGCAAATTAGCGACGATTTTTTTCGCCTCATCACCTGTTGGTCTTGCGCCTTTGAGCACTACGTATGCGACTACTGACTCACCTTTAATGTCATGCGGTTTGCCAACCACGGCAGCTTCTGCTACTAGTGGGTTTGATACTAATGCAGACTCAATTTCCATCGTACCTAAACGGTGACCAGACACATTGAGCACATCATCAATACGGCCCATAATAGTGAAATTACCAGTTTTAGCGTCGCGTATTGCGCCGTCACCTGCCAAGTATAATTTTCCACCTAATTCCGCAGGATAATAGCTGCTGATGAATCGTTCAGCATCGTTGTAGATGGTGCGTATCATGCTAGGCCATGGCTTTTTAATCACTAATAAACCGCCTGAGCCAAGCGGTAAGTCTTGGCCTGTTTCGTCCACTACATCAATAGCAATGCCCGGGAATGGTAGGGTGCATGAACCAGGAACCAATGGAGTGACGCCAGGGAGTGGGGTAATCACATGGCCGCCTGTTTCTGTTTGCCAGAATGTATCAGCAATTGGGCAGCGGCTAGCGCCCACTTGCTCAAAATACCACATCCAAGCTTCTGGATTAATGGGCTCGCCAACTGTGCCAAGTAAGCGCAAGCTGCTTAAATTATATTGGCTTGGATGAGTGCTAGCATCGGTTTCGCTTGATTTAATCAATGAGCGAATCGCCGTTGGAGCGGTATAAAAAATGCTCACTTGATGCTTTTCAACCATCCGCCAAAAACGCCCGGCGTTGGGGTAAGTTGGAATCCCTTCAAAAACTACTTGTGTTGCACCCACCGCTAATGGACCGTAAGCGACGTAACTGTGGCCTGTAATCCAGCCAACATCAGCGGTGCACCAGTAAACGTCCTCAGCTTTAATGTCAAATGTCCAGCGCATGGTATTCATAGCGTGTAGCAAATAGCCTGCTGAGCTGTGTTGTACGCCTTTTGGCTTACCTGTTGAGCCTGATGTGTAAAGCAAAAATAACGGATGTTCAGCATTCACCATCACTGGTGGGCATTCTTCTGGTTGGCCTGCAATTAAGTCATCCCACCAAATATTGTTGTCAGCCCAGTTAACTGCTAATCCAGTTTTTTTAAGCACAATGACATGTTTAACAGCCTCACAGCCGCCTAAACTAATGCCTTCATCTACGGCTGATTTAAGTGGTAAAGTTTTGCCACCACGGTATTGGCCATCAGAAGTAATCACAGCCGCGGCACCTGCGTCTATCATGCGCTCATTTAAGCTTTTAGCTGAAAACCCACCAAATACGACAGAGTGAATAAGACCTAGGCGCGCACAAGCTTGCATTGCAACTATTGCTTCAATACCCATTGGTAAATAGATAATTACACGTGAGCCAAATGGCAGGTTAAGCGTTTTTAAGCCATTTGCAAATTGGCAAACTTGATGATACAGCTCAAGGTAGGTAACCGTTTTTGTGTCACCGTTATCCGCCTCAAAAATAATAGCCGTTTTGTTGGGTATTGTGGTCAAGTGTTTATCTAAACAGTTGGCCGAAACATTCAATTCGCCATCTTCAAACCATTTATAGAAGGGCGCATTATCTTCATTCAGTGTTTTAGTAAAAGGTTTATGCCAAACCAATAACTCTCTAGCAAGCTTAGCCCATGTACCTGTGTAGTCAGCTGCGTATTCAGCACAAAGCGCAAGGTATGCAGGCATGCCACTGACATTTGCCTGTTTGGTAAACTCACTACTTGGATGAAAAACGCGGTTTTCGGTTAAAACAGACTCAATTGCCATGCAACTCCCCTAATGCTCACTCTTTACGTTTAGAATAGTTTTTATGCTGCTAAAAACACTTTGGTAACAACTTATTAACATTTTACAGTTTACAACAAAAGTTCCATGCTCACACTCACAGAAGCGTTAGAAAACCACTCTGTTACCGCTTTACAAATGACCTATCTGCAAAGGCTGGCTTTGTGTAGCCCATTTGGCATACGACTTTTTTTAAAAGATGCGATTAACCGCAATGATTTGCTAGAAAACGGTCACTTAGCTTACACAAGCGCAGATATGCAAAGTTTTTTACAACAAGCCCAAATTGTGGATGAAAATTCACTCAAAAAAGTACTCAGGCAGCTTAGGCAGCGCGTTATTTTGCGTATTATTCTACGGGATTTAAACGGGCTGGCAGATTTAAACGAGGTCATGCAAACTACCTCAGAGTTGGCTGATATCGCTGTGAATACCGCTATTGATTATCATCACCAATGGCTGGCCACAAGCTTTGGCGAGCCAGCTGACGAAAATGGTGTTAAGCAGCACTTGATTGTGGTTGGTATGGGTAAGTTAGGAGGTTTTGAACTCAATGTATCGTCAGACATTGATCTGATTTTTTGCTACGCCCAAAGTGGGCAAACCCACACGCAAAATAATGACCAAAAGGTGATCTCTAACCAAGATTTTTTCACTAAATTAAGCAAAAAACTCATTTCAGCGATTGATGATATTACTGAAGATGGTTTTGTTTTTCGTGTTGATATGCGGCTACGACCTTTTGGCAGCGAAGGCGCAATTGTTGCCAGTATTGATGCGCTTGAAGATTACTACCAAAATAATGGTCGCGAATGGGAGCGCTATGCTTGGATAAAAGGCCGCGTAATTACGCAGGGCGGCAAGAGTAACGGCGCAGCTTTAGAGCAGCTATTAAAGCCTTTTGTGTTTAGAAAATATCTCGATTTCGGTGCATTTGCTTCTATGCGAGATTTAAAAATGCAGATTCACCGAGATGTAGTGCAGCGTGGCTTAGTTGATAACATTAAACTCGGGCGTGGCGGTATTCGTGAAATTGAATTTATTGCGCAGGTATTTCAGTTAATACGTGGCGGGCAAGATATAAGCTTGCAAATAAAACCAACATTAAGCGTATTAAAATTATTACAAACCAAAGCGTTATTGGCTGAAAAAACAGTAACCGAGTTAACCGTTGCGTATATATTTTTGCGTCATTTAGAACACCGTTTGATGTATGTTGAGGATCAACAAACGCAAGACCTACCCAAAACCGCAGATGCGCAAGCTCGTATTGCCAGCGCTATGCAATTTGAGGATTGGCCAAGCTTTAGAGCTGCGCTTGAAAAGCATCGCTTGTGTGTGGCTAGTCATTTTGATGCCGTTTTTAAAGACGGCATGCAAGAAAAGACTGAGGTTATTACCGCGCAACAACCATTTGATTTTAAACCATTATGGCAAGGTTTATTGAGCGAAGAAGCCGCTTGCGCTGGCCTTAAAAAAATGGGTTATAGCGAGCCATCTGTTAGCTTGCAGCGCTTAATAGACTTGCGAAAGTCAGCACGTTACTTGCAGTTGCCAGAGCTAAGCCGTTTACGTTTTGATACTTTAATGCCCAAGGTATTGAGTGAGTCTGCTCACCAGTTGAATGCAGATGAAACGCTATTAAGAGTGTCTGAAATACTGATTAGTATCTGTCGCCGTGCGAGTTATTTAGCCTTATTAAATGAATACCCAAGCGCTCTAGAACTGGTTGTAAAGCTGAGTGCGGCTAGCCCGTGGCTTGCTCAATACTTAGCACAACACCCTATTTTACTCGATGAGTTGCTAGACACTAATAGCCTATATGGTGCACCAGACTTTAGCCGCATGCGTGAAAACCTTGTAAAAAGTTTGGCCGATTGTGCGGGTGATACTGAGCGACAAATGGATAAAATGCGTCATTTTAAGCATGCCGCTACGTTTAGATTTGCAGCGCAAGATATTGCAGGCATCTTGCCACTGATGGTGCTATCAGACTATTTAACAGCATTAGCTGACTTAATATTAAGTGTGAGTATCGATGTTATATGGAGCAGTTTAGCTGTAAAACATCAAGTAACGCCGCAGTTTGCTGTAATAGGTTATGGCAAATTAGGTAGCACTGAAATGGGTTATGGCTCAGATTTAGACATTATCTTTTTATACAATGATACGCATGAAAATGCAGGTGAAATTTATGCTAAATTTGCCCAAAAAATCAACAATTGGCTAGGTAGTATTACTCCAGCAGGCTTATTGTATGAAGTAGATTTAGCGCTCAGACCCAATGGAGCTAGCGGTTTATTAGTGAGTGATGTAAAAGCTTTTAGTGATTATCAGCTCAAGCAAGCATGGGTTTGGGAGCACCAAGCGCTGACACGCGCAAGATTTGTAGCAGGTGATAAAAGCATCGGTCTTGCCTTTGAAAAAATTCGCGTAAAAGTCATGCGGCAAAGCCGAGATACGCAGCTTTTGAAAACTGAAATCACACAAATGCGTGAAAAAATGCGTAGCGCGCTGAAGTTGAGCGTTGACTTATTTGATCTAAAGCAAAGTCAGGGCGGGCTCATTGATATTGAATTTATCGTGCAGTTTCTGGTACTTAATCACGCTTATCAACACCCGCAATTGATCGCTAATGACGGTAACATTATTCTGCTAAAGACCTGCGGAGTACTAGGTTTAATTGATGGAAAACTCAGTGTGCAGGTAGCAAACGTATACCAGCATTACCGTCAGCTACAACACGCTATGCGCCTGCAAGGTAGATCACAGGCTAAACTCCCGCCTGAAACGATTACAGAAGAGGTTCTGCTTGTAGAATCATTATGGAAGCAAATATTTGCTTAGCCGTCATATCATCTGCAATGCAGTGATGGCTTTTAGGCGATGATAATTTTTTGCTCAGAAAACTCAACCACTTGCCCAACGCGGATTTTAGCGGTTTTACGTAGCTCAATCGCGCCGTCAACGCTCACTAATCCTTCGCCCACCACTACTTTGCCCATGCCGCCACTATCTACCAAGCCTGTAATTTTGAGTAAGTCGTTTAAGCTGATAAATTCGCGGTCTAATTTAAAGGTAATTTCAGTCATTTAAGCGTGAGTTTTCAATGTGAGTTAGAATAGAAGTGACGCGTATTTTAACAACTTTACGCCTTTATTTAATTTATATTTGAGATAGCATACCTTGGTTAAAGACCACAAAAAATCCAGCCGAAAAGCTGATCCACACGCAGCGCGTGAGGCACAAAATTACGAAACGCCACTGCCCAGCCGAGAGCTGGTACTAAGCGCCCTAAGCGAGGCGGGTGTGCCACTTTATGCGGCTGACATTTATCGCTTACTAGAAATTAATGAAGAAGAGCAATCAATTTTCGATAAACGTTTAAACGCCATGGAGCGTGAAGGCCAAATTATCAAAAATCGCAAAGGCGCGTACTGCTTAGCTGACAAAATCCATCTAATTGCCGGTAAAGTCATGGGTCACCCTGACGGCTTTGGTTTTTTGATTCCTGATGATAAAACTAAAACGCCGGAAGATTTATTTTTAAGCAACAAAGAGATGAGCCAAGTGTTGCATGGCGACCGTGTGATGGTGAGGATGAGCGGACTAGACCGTAAAGGCCGTCCAGAAGGTAAAATTGTTGAGGTGCTTGAGCGCTCTACCAGCACGCTTGTGGGCCGCGTAATGCGTGGGCATGGCGTAACGATTGTTGCAGCTGAAGATAAACGCATTAACCAAGATATTTTGATTCCATATCACCTGGATTTGAACGCTAAAGACGGCCAAGTGGTGATGGTGGAGTTGATTGAACAGCCATCGAGTAGTGCAAAACCGATGGGTAAAGTGGTGAAAATTTTAGGTAACTATGCTGATAGCGGCATGGAAATCGAAATCGCGCTACGCAAACATAAATTGCCGCATGAGTTTAAACCAGCCGCTGTTAAGCAAGCTGAAAGTTACCCACGTTTGGTTCAGCCAGAAGATTATAAAGATCGTATTGATCTACGCGACATGGCTTTAATCACCATTGATGGCGAAACAGCGCGTGATTTTGATGATGCCGTATTTGCAGAACCATTGCATGCTGAGCCGCAAGGCCAAGGTTGGCGTTTAGTCGTTGCAATTGCCGATGTGAGCTTTTACGTAAAACCAGGTGACGCGCTAGATACAGACGCCGTTGAGCGTGGTAATTCGGTATATTTCCCACGCCGTGTGATTCCGATGTTGCCAGAGGCTTTGTCTAACGGCTTATGCTCACTTAACCCAGCAGTTGAGCGCTTGTGCATGATTTGCGATATGCAGATTGATGGCTTTGGTATTGTTAAGCAATACAAATTTTATCCGTCGGTGATGAACTCAAAAGCGCGTATGACCTACACCAAAGTGGCGGATATGCTGGACAATCCACAAGGTGAAACGGCAAAAGAATACGCGCATATCATGAGCCATGTGCAAAACTTAAATAGTGTATTTAGGTTAATGCTCACGCAACGCGAAAAACGTGGCGCGATTGAGTTTGAATCATCTGAAACCATTATGGTGTTTAATGATGAAGGTAAAATCGACAAAATTGTGCCGAGTTTTAGGAACGACGCACACCGCTTGATTGAAGAGTGCATGCTAGCCGCCAACGTGTGCGCCGCAGACTTCTTGAACACAGCGCAACATGGCGCTTTATACCGCATTCACGAAGGCCCAACGCCTGAAAAATTGGTTTTATTACGCACGTTTATGGCTGAATTTGGCTTTGATGTAGCGGGTGGGGATAAACCACACGCAAAAGATTACGGTAAAGTCATCGCTAAAATTAAAGGTCGCCCAGATGCTCAATTATTGCAAACTGTATTGCTACGCTCTATGCAGCAAGCAGTTTACAGCCCAGATAACGTCGGCCATTTTGGCTTAGCCTATGACGCTTATGCGCACTTTACTTCACCGATTCGTCGCTACCCTGATTTGCTGATTCATCGCGCCATTAAAGCAGTTTTAAAAGGCGAGAAATATAACGCCAAATGGCAAGATCTTGGCATTAGCTGCTCAATGACTGAGCGCCGCGCTGATGACGCCACACGTGATGTG
>JANNBX010000194.1:0-1641 GCA_031385945.1 Methylophilaceae bacterium
GTTTGAGATTAACCGAAATTTTAGAAATGAAGGGTTAAGCGTTCGCCATAATCCAGAATTTACCATGATGGAATTTTATGCGGCTTACACCGATTACCAATGGTTGATGGATTTTACTGAAAATTGTATTCGCGCAGCGGCAATCGCTGCACGAGGTACCGCGGTACTCGAATACCAAGGCCGCGAGCTAGATTTGAGCAAGCCATTTCAGCGCTTAACGATTGTTGGCGCAATACAAAAATATGCACCGCAATACACGCTAGAACAGCTAAACGATGCTAATTTCTTGCGCGCTGAAATACTCAAACACGGCACAAAACCATTTGACCACGCTGGCTTAGGTGCGCTGCAATTGGCGTTATTTGAAGAAACGGCTGAAAGCCAATTGTGGGAGCCTACTTATATTATCGACTACCCAGTTGAAGTTTCCCCATTGGCACGTGCATCAGACGCTAACCCAGAAATCACAGAGCGCTTTGAGTTGTTTGTGACAGGCCGTGAAATTGCGAATGGTTTCAGTGAGCTAAACGATGCTGAAGACCAAGCCGCACGCTTTCAAGCACAAATGAAAGCCAAAGAAGCCGGCGACGCTGAGGCGATGTATTACGATGCTGATTTTATTCGCGCCCTTGAGTACGGCATGCCGCCAACGGGTGGCTGCGGTATTGGTATTGATCGCTTGGTGATGATGATTACCGATAGCGCCAGTATTCGTGACGTGATTTTATTCCCGCACATGCGTGCCGAAAGCTAACTAATACTTAATGGATAAATAATTAAAAATGTAATTTTAAATTTAATGTAAAAATTGCCAAAAACCACTTGTGAATATCAAGTGGTTTTTTATGGGCGTAATCAGTAGAAAAAAAGTGTGCAAACTTAATTTGCACACAAATTATGTTGCAAAAAAACAACACACACCCGCTTAAACAACACGGCAATAGTGCAAGTTGGTTTGTGTCATCAAAGTGTCATATTGAGTCTTCAAAATACGGTTTGTTAGATAAAACACAGAAATATCTTTAACCGAGAGGAACTTGAATGAGCTTTAATTTACGTGCAGCAGCAGCTGTTGCAGGCGCATTATTGTTATCAACTGGCATGTCAGCAATGGCAGACAGCACTAACGATATTGTTAATGCCTTAATTACAAAAGGTGTATTAACAGAAGAAGAGGGTGCGCTATTAACACGTGGCCATTCAGAAGAAATTGATACACAAACAAAAAAAGAAAAGAAGTATTCAACGAGTAAAGTGAATATTCGCGGCTACGTGCAAGTACGTAATACATCAATGGTTGGTGGTGATGACGTAGGCGTAAACCTATTTTCAGATCGCTCAGTTGGTAATGACCGCTCATTGGGTGACCAAGACAAAAACTTCTTAATTCGTCGTGCACGCGTAATTATTTCAGGCGATGTAGGTGATCGTTTAAGTTACTACATTCAACCTGACTTCGCTAGCTCTGCAACTGGTGCAAATAATATTGCACAATTACGTGACACATATGGTGATATCTATCTCACCAAAAACCGTGAGCACCGTATTCGTGTAGGTCAGTCTAAAGTGCCGTTTGGCTTTGAAAACTTACAATCATCACAAAATCGTTTATCACTAGACCGTGCAGATGCTTTAAACAGT
>JANNBX010000197.1:0-1898 GCA_031385945.1 Methylophilaceae bacterium
TATGGTGAAGACGCCACAGCAAGAGCAGTGCGTGAGCGTGAAGTGGGTTTTGTGTTTCAACATCACGCTTTGTTTCGCCACATGACGGTATTTGAAAACGTGGCATTTGGTTTGCGCGTGCGCCCAAAACATACCCGCCCAAACGAAGCTGAAATTAAACGCCGTGTGCATGAGCTATTAAACTTAGTACAGCTCGATTGGCTGGCAGACCGCTAT
Organism: Methylophilaceae bacterium; assembly: GCA_031385945.1. Lineage (GTDB taxonomy): Bacteria > Pseudomonadota > Gammaproteobacteria > Burkholderiales > Methylophilaceae > JANNBX01. The sequence goes on from JANNBX010000197.1 coordinate 217, forward strand.
CCACCGCAATTGTCAGGTGGTCAACGTCAGCGTATTGCTTTGGCACGCGCCTTGGCGGTTGAACCCAAAGTATTATTGCTAGATGAGCCATTTGGCGCGTTGGACGCCAAAGTGCGTAAAGATTTACGCCGCTGGTTGCGCCGTTTGCATGACGAGCTGCATATTACCAGCGTATTTGTGACGCACGATCAAGAAGAAGCACTTGAAGTGGCCGATACCATTGTAGTGATGAATCAAGGAAAAATTGAGCAAATCGGCACGCCGCAAGCGGTTTATGATGCGCCTGCTACACCATTTGTGTACCAGTTTTTAGGTAATGTAAATGCCTTTGAAGGCCGCGTGCATGAAGGTGTTGCCAAAGTTGGCAATGTTGAGTTGGCAGTGAACGAATACAAAGAAACGCACAACAGCGCAGCATTGGCTTATGCACGCCCACACGACATTCAAATTACCAGAGAAGACGCCCATGCTGGTTTCAAAGCGAAGCTCACTTATGTGCACTCAGTAGGCTCTGTAGTGCGGCTAGAACTAGAGCGCGATGACACTAAAACCTTTGTGGAGGCTGAGTTAACGCGCGAACATTTTGCACATTTACAATTAACTGAAGGCGAAACAGTGTATTTAAAACCACGCAATTTGCGGGTATTTTTAGCATAATTTCTGAGTGTTTTATTTGCTTTAAAAAAGCACAGTGTTGCCACTTAAATAACATAGAATTATTTGATTAAAAGATAGTCTTAATTTTAGTAGACGATAGGTCTAGTTTAGCCTTGTAATGGCTTTAAATAGCCTGCGATTAGGTATATCATCATAAATCTTTCACGATGCTTTAAGGACTTGTGTGGCCACTGTACTTTTAAACGAGCAAAAACAAAACTTAGCGCCAGAGCAAACTCGAAAAATTCAACACCATATTGCTCAGCATAAAACGATGCCCGGTGCTTTGTTGCCTTTGTTACATGCGATTCAAGACGACATTGGCTATGTGCCTGAAGATGCTTATGCCCAAATCTCTAAAGCACTAGCGTTATCCGTTGCTGAAGTGCATGGCGTGGTCACGTTTTACCACCATTTTCGCACGCATCCAGTAGGCCGGCATATATTACAGGTTTGCCGTGCTGAGTCTTGCCAAGCTATGGGTTCAGAGCAGTTAGAAGCCTCTATTAAAGCCAAACTTGGCATCGATTATCACCAAACCACAGAAGACGGCGCAATTACATTAGAGCCAATTTACTGTTTGGGCAACTGTGCCTGCTCACCTGCGGTGATGATGGATGATGAAGTGTATGGCCGTATGGATAGCCAAAAAGTAGCCGAGTTGATTACGGAGGCGCGCGCATTATGATCAAAGTCTATGTTCCCCGCGACTCTAGTGCATTAAGTTTAGGTGCAGACCGTACCGCTAAAGCGATTCAACTAGAAGCGCAAAAACGCGGTATTGAAATTGAGCTTATTCGCAATGGTTCGCGTGGATTATTCTGGTTAGAGCCCTTTGTAGAGGTGGCTACAGCGAATGGTCGCGTGGCGTTTGCGCCAGTGCAGCCTAAAGATGTGGCTGGTTTATTTGATGCCGATTTTCTTAACAATGGCGCGCATCCGCTCAATTTGGGTTTAACCGAAGAGCTAGAATGGCTTAAAAAACAACAACGTTTAACCTTTGCGCGTATTGGCATCACAGACCC
>JANNBX010000208.1:0-3197 GCA_031385945.1 Methylophilaceae bacterium
GCCTAAAGGCAGCATCGCACTTTTGAAGAACGGTAAAATCAAGGTAGTTTCAACAGCGGTTGGTGCGGTCATATATAAGAAAATCGCAACCCTAAAGGTTTGTCGGCCAAGGCTAAGTATTTTTGGCAATCGCTTATTGGCTTAAGTGTAGCGATTTTCTTATATATGACCGCACCAACCGCTGTTGAAACTACCTTGATTTTACCGTTCTTCAAAAGTGCGATGCTGCCTTTAGGCGCAGTGGGCTTTATTGTGCTCACGTATTTAGTAATTGTTGGCTCAAGTAACGCGGTGAATTTAACTGATGGTTTGGACGGCTTAGCCATTATGCCAACCGTGATGGTGGGCAGTGCATTGGCGCTATTTGCTTATGTGGCAGGGCATTTGTACTTTTCAAAATATTTGGGCATTCCATACGTAGCAGGTGCGGGCGAGTTAATGGTATTTTGCGCCGCCATGGCGGGCGCAGGCTTAGGCTTTCTGTGGTTTAACGCCTACCCAGCTGAAGTATTTATGGGCGACGTTGGCGCACTGGCTTTGGGTGCGGCATTAGGTGTGGTTGCGGTGATTGTTCGCCAAGAAATTGTACTGTTCATTATGGGTGGCGTGTTTGTAGTAGAAACGTTTTCAGTAGCGCTACAAGTGCTGTATTTCAAATACACCAAAATGAAAACAGGCATTGGCCAACGCATCTTTTTGATGGCGCCATTGCACCATCATTATGAGCAAAAAGGTTGGAAAGAAACGCAAGTCGTGGTGCGCTTTTGGATTATCACCATGATGCTGGTGCTGGTGGGGCTTTCAACGCTTAAATTAAGATAAATGATGCAACTAAAAGATAAAAACGTGCTGGTTTTAGGGTTGGGAGACACAGGTCTCTCGGCTTTGCGTTGGTTAAGTCAATTGCCAACGCAAAGTAAACCTGCGCGCATTTCAGTAGCAGATACACGCGCTGAAATGAATACGGACGCACTCAAAGCAACATTGCCAAATATCGCTATTCACTTGGGCGAGTATCAAGCAGACTTATTAAAAAGCGTTGATTTAATTATGATTAGCCCAGGCGTGCCGCTAGCAACACCCGCCGTGCAAGCGGCTATTCAAAACGGTGTGCGTGTAGTGGGTGATGTTGAGTTATTTGCACACTATAGATCTAAAGCTAGCAAAATTATTGCCATTACGGGTACAAACGGCAAGACAACCGTGACTACTTTAGTAGGCGAGTTGTGCAAAGCAGCTGGGCTAAAAACGATTATTGCGGGCAATATTGGTTTGCCCGTGCTAGACACGTTAAGCATGCCAGTACCAGATGTTTATGTGCTTGAGCTTTCTAGCTACCAGCTTGAAACCACCAGTACTTTACAGGCCGATGTAGCAACAGTGCTCAATGTATCGCAAGACCACCTAGATCGCTACAACGGTAGTGAGGCAGAGTATGCATCGGCTAAAGCACGTATTTATTTAGGTTGCAATCATCAAGTGTTAAACAGTGATGACCCAGTTAGTTTATCGATGCGTAATACGCAGAAAAAAGTAAGCTTAGTGAGCTTATCTGCGCCAAAAGCACAAAATCAATACGGCGTCATGCTAGAAGATAATCAAACTTGGCTTTGCCAAGGTAATCATAAATTATTAGACCGCAGCGAGTTACGCCTAGCAGGCACACATAATGTGTTTAACGCGCTTGCAGCAGTTGCACTCTGCCATGGTGTAGGCTTAAAAACAGGACAATTTATAGATGCGTTAGCCGCATTTAAAGGCTTACCACACCGCGTAGAGTTTGTTGCTGAGCTTGATGGCGTCACCTATTACGACGACTCAAAAGGTACCAATGTTGGTGCCACCATTGCAGCACTTTCAGGTTTAAACCAGCCAGGATCAAATCAGCAGGTTGTGCTGATTTTAGGCGGTGACGGCAAAGACCAAGACTTTACCCCACTAGCCGAACCTGTAAGCCAGTACGCACGTGCTGTGGTACTCATTGGCCGTGATGCAGACAAAATTGCAGCGGCTTTATTAGCAACCAACATTCCACAATACAATGCCGCTGATTTATCAGAAGCTGTCACCATTGCGCGTAAATTTGCACGTGCCGGGGATGCTGTTTTGCTTTCCCCTGCTTGTGCCAGCTTTGATATGTTTAAAAATTATGTTCACCGTGCAGAAGTATTTATTGAAGCGGTAACACGCCTAAAAGCGGAGGTAGCTGCTTAATGGCCATGCTAGACAGCCGCGATAAAATCATCTCAACCAGCTACGACCAAGCGTTATTGTGGGCAACCATGATGTTGCTCGCCATTGGCTTAGTGATGGTCTATTCATCATCCATCGCCTTGGCTGAAGCCGATAAATACACAGGTTACAGCACCACCTACTATTTGATACGCCAAGGTATTTTCTTGTGTGTGAGCTTGGTTGCTGCATTTATTGCGTTTCAAATACCCACACAAACTTGGCAAAAATTCGCAGGTGTATTGTTTTTGTTAGGCATGCTGAGTTTAGTGCTGGTACTGGTTCCAGGTATTGGCCACGAGGTTAACGGCAGCCAGCGTTGGATCAACTTAATTTTCCTAAATGTGCAGCCATCTGAATTTATGAAATTTATTGTGGCGATTTACGTGGCTGACTATGCCGTGCGCAAAGCCGCACACATGGATAGTTTTAGACGCGGTTTCTTCCCAATGCTCATTGTGATGTTGGTGGTTGGCGGCTTGCTTTTACAAGAGCCAGACTTTGGCGCATTCGCAGTGATTGCGGCCATTTCAATTTCAATCTTATGGCTAGGCGGCATCAATCTGAAAATTTTCGGTGGCTTACTCGCTTTGCTAGTCACAGGTTTTATTGCGCTTATTTGGTCAGCACCGTATCGCCTAAAACGCATCACGGGTTTTATGGACCCATGGGCAGATGCATTTGGCTCTGGCTACCAACTGTCACACGCCTTAATTGCGTTTGGCCGCGGTGAATGGTTTGGCGTAGGTTTAGGCGCAAGTGTAGAAAAATTACTCTACTTGCCAGAAGCGCACACCGACTTTTTGCTAGCCGTGATTGCTGAAGAGCTTGGTTTTGCAGGCGTGTTTGTAGTTATCGCGCTGTTTGCTTTTGTCGTGTTCCGCGCTTTTGGCATTGGCAAAGAGGCTGTCGCCAATGAACGCTATTTTTCAGCGCTTTTAGCGCAAGGCATAGGCGTATGGCTG
>JANNBX010000209.1:0-5690 GCA_031385945.1 Methylophilaceae bacterium
GCGTAGCCTGGTAGCGCGCCTGCTTTGGGAGCAGGATGTCGGGAGTTCGAATCTCTCCACGCCGACCAATTTTTTGGTTTGAACCGTAGATAAATCTAGTTTTAAAAATTGCAGTATATTTTTTGTAGATTTAAGTGTTGACAGTAGTTAAGTTGCATCGTGTAACCCCATCTGCCCGTAGCTCAACCGGATAGAGCACCAGCCTTCTAAGCTGGGGGTTACAGGTTCGATTCCTGTCGGGCAGACCAATATTCGTATTTCAAGCAGTCTGTTTACCAGTCAATGGTGGCCGTAGCTCAGTTGGTAGAGCCCTGGATTGTGATTCCAGTTGTCGTGGGTTCGAGCCCCATCGGTCACCCCAGTTTTTCTCAAATTACAATCTTGTATCGAAGCACCAAAAGATTCTAAACGCTAAGCATTAGAACCTCAAATTTTTATGTTTACGCGCTTAAAACAGTTAAAAACCTATTGCAATGACGAAACTTAAGTTTCCGTAAACTATAGTATCTGTAAAGCTATAGTATCTGTAAAGCTGTAGTATCTATAATACTTAAGCACCCGTAGGATTCATGTAGCTATAAAACCACAATTTATTTTAAAAGCATTATTGGCTGTTATTTGTCGTTAATGTTTTGTATTACAAAATTGTCCAGCTTCAAACTCTATAGTTTCAATGGCTAAGTCAAAATCCATTGATTTGTCGAAAAAATAGGGGATTTGTAGTTTTTTGGCGAGCGCGCGGTAGTAGGTGTTGGCGTGATTAGTGAGCATCATGACGATTGGTGTTGGGTGTGGATAGCCTGGCGTTTGCGTGAATTTGATGACTTCAAAGCCGTTACCTACAGCGAGTTCAATGTCGACCAAAATCATATCAAAATGTACCTCAGTAAGTAGCTCTATGGCTTTTGTTTCGGTGGCAGCGAAGGCTTCAATGACTAAATCTTTGCAAGATGATAGTGTTTCTGTAATGGTTTCGCGCAGTAATGCTGAGTCTTCAACTAACAGTACTTTCATGCGTGTTTTATTCATCATTACAGGGCTTTTGTAAGTGGCGGTTTGAAGGTGTTGGCTTATGTTATTCATATCGGTTCCATAGAGCATCATAACTAAGTTGGCTTTGTTTGGTTATCAGCATTTGTCCTACACTGTCCTACATGATTTGCGTTTGTCATGTTATTCAATGAGTGCATTTTTAATTGCATAATAGGTGAGATCAGCATTATTTTTTAGGCTCATTTTTTCGAGTATGCGTGTGCGATAAGTACTAACGGTTTTAATGCTGATATTAAGTTCATCACCTATTTCGGTGGGGCTTAGGCCACTGGCAAGTTTGAAAAATACTTGAAATTCGCGCTCTGATAATGTCTCGTGTAGCTGTTTGGTGGTGGGATGGCTAAGTTCGTTGCTCATTAGCTCGGCTAGCTCGGCTGAAATGTAGCGCTTGCCGTTTGCAATTGTGCGTATCGCTTTTATGATTTCATCAGAATCTGCATTTTTTGACAAATAGCCTTTGCAACCACTGCGTATTAAATTTAGTGCGTATTGTGCTTCAGCATAGCCGCTCAGCATGAGTACAGGTAGATCTGGGGCTACATGTTTTAAGTCGTGCAAAGTATCTACGCCATTTTTATCTGGCATTGAAATATCAAGCACCATGATGTCGTATTGATTGTTACGCACCATTTTTATGGCTTCTACGCCTGAGCTTGCTTCTCCTGTGACTTTTAAATCAGCTTCAAGCTCAATCAGATTTTTTAAACCTGTTCGCACAATACTGTGGTCGTCGACTAATAAAATATGTTTCATACAGCTACCAAAGGTTAATGTGAGTATTGAGTATAACTTAAGTTATTGGCGCGATACATGATACGGCGTACTAGCTTTTTGTGTCTGGTGTAGCATTCGTTTGAATATCTAAACGCTGCCCAAAAGTGCGCCAGTCTTCTTCAATTTGATTAAAAGAGGTTTCTAAAAACGGTGCTTTAGCCCAAGATTTATGAATATAAGTGTAAATACCAATAGCGACTAATAGCGGCACTAAAACAGTGACACCTAAAATAATATCCCGATTTGGGCTGCTCATGGCTGCGGCGACTATCCACATAATGGTCGTTAAGCCTGAAAAAATAATTGCGGCAAACATCATTAAATATGCGACAAAACTACTCACCGCGCGGCTCAAGTCGCGGCTTAAATCTCTTTTAAGCATTACGGCTCTTGTGCTTGCATATACAGAAACATGTCCTTTTACTTCGCTCATATCGCTTTTAACATGATTAAATCGATTACGTAAAAACAGTACGACGAGTAGTTTGGCAAGAGTTGTCCACATGGTGAGTATCCAATTTTTGTTATTTAGAAGATTGTTTTGAGCCTAAAATATAGCCAATTAACAAGCCCACGCCTGCCGCCACAGCCAAGCTTGCTAGCGGTTTATCTTGTACAGTTTGCACTGTGCGCGCTTTGCCAGTTTCGTAAGCGTTGGTCACCTCATCTTGCACTACGTGCTTTAATTCAGTGGCTTTACCTACAATTTGGTCTTTCAGTTCATTTGCCTTTGAGCTATCTGTGTATTCTGCGAGTAAAGCTTTAAGGCTGTCAATCACGTTGCTTGCTTCAGTTTTAGCTTGTTGGCTTTTGGCTTGTATCTTTTCGCCTACATCACTGGCTGATTGTTTGACATCTTCTGCGATTTCACGAACATCGTTTTTAACGTCATTGGCTAATTGTGTCACTTGGTCTTTTGTATCTGATGGTTTATTGATATTAAACATGGTCGTTTCCTTTTAAATGAAAAATGGTGACTAAATAAAACGTTGAAAATAACTTAATCTTTATTTAGCGTTTATTACCAACTAAAAAAGAAATAATAGTAAAAGCTAAAAAAACAAAAAATAATATTTTGGCAATGCCAGCAGCACCAGCGGCAATACCGCTAAAGCCTAAAACAGCGGCAATCAAAGCAATGACAAAAAACACAACGGTGTAATGCAACATAATATTCTCCTAAGGTGATCAATTCATTAAATAATGCGGTTTAATCGACTGAGTTAAAAACGCGGTATTCAAATTAGCAAGACCCAGTTTAAATCGAGCATGACCTTGTGTTTAGTAGCAATTTACTGATACTGCTGTCAGATACGGCTTACAAAACGAAATTGAAATGAGCGCAACTGACGAATGACACTGAATGGTACTAACTGAGTCGCTTGAACTTTATTAGTGCGCACAGCATATTCATAAAAAGTTACAATCTAATATTGCTATGAGTAGAAGCTGACAAATATGCAACAGACAATAATAAAATTAACGCATTGGTTCCAAAAGTTAGTTGAAAAACTGGGTGGACGAGTGATTGCGATTCTTTCGCTAGCGCTTATTTTTACCATGATTTCAGTCATTATTACTGATAATTGGATTTTGACGCTAGACGAAGAAAGCAAAACCATTGGCGAACTGCGGGCAAATATCAATAATTTGAGTGAGCTTAAAGCGAATGTGTATCGTGCAGAAAGTGCGCAGCGCGGCTATTTAGTGACGCGCCGTAGTGATTACGTTGCCCCGCTAGATACTGCGCTGGATGAAGCGAGAAAAAATATTACGCAAATAGAAAATAAAGTAGTAGAAATTGGTAAGGATGTAGCAGAACAACAAGAAATTTTAGAAGCGATTATGGTGAATATTGAAGTGAAAGCGGCTGATATTAAAACCACGCTAGGCCTTACTAAGGCTGGCAGAATCAGAGAGGCCAGACAGGTCGTTAATTTAGATCAAGGTAAAGTTGAAACTGAAAAGTTGATCGCAAATGTAGACAGACTTACCAAATATCATACCGATACGCTTAAAAACATGTTGATTAAGCGTAACAATAGCACAGTGATTACACGATTTTTTGTGGTGGGTGGTGCGCTTTTTTTGATTTTTTTAACAGTGGTTGTACTAAAGCAATTATTAGTAGAAATTACCGTTAAGTCTGAATTACAAAAACAATTATTACAGGAAAACGATCGTTACGAAGAAAAGCTGCAAGCGCAAAAAATATTATTACGTAGCCTAGCACTAGACTACCAAGCAGATGCTGAACGTGAGCGACAAAAATTATCTCGCGAGTTGCACGATGAGTTGGGCTCTATTTTTACCGCCACCAAAATGGATATTGCTTGGGTGATGAAAAAGATCAAAGAAACTGAGCCAGAGGTGCTAGATAAGCTCAAAAAAACGAACCGCTACATTGATCAAGGCATTAACTATCAACGCCATATTGTGCAAGAGTTACACCCTGCCATGCTATCAACATTTGGCTTTTGGCCCGCACTGAATTCGTTAATAGACGACGCAGCTGAGCGTAACCAGTGGGAATTAACCTTAGTTTTACCGGATAAAAATACTAAAATTAACGAAACGATTAGCTTAATTGCTTACCGAATTGTGCAAGAAACGCTCAATAATGCGAATAAATACGCAAAAGCTACGAAAATTTCTGTGAATGTTTTGGTGGATGAAAAATATTTAAAAGTAGAAATTGAAGACAATGGCGTGGGCGTAGATATGGATGCCCTAGACGGCAATACCCACGGGCTCTCAGGCATGCGCCACAGAGTGATGGCGATTGGTGGGCGTTTTGAAATATTAAGTGAGCTAAATAAAGGTGTTTTAACTAGAGCGCTTATTCCATTGGATGTTTCGGCAGTATAAATTGTTCAGCCTTCAAGCCACTGCTATTAGCAGTGGCTTTTTTATGGCAGAGCACGTTTAAATGCTGTTCATTATCAACGTTTTTAGTTGCTTATAGCCCCTGCCTGCTTTAGGCTATAGCCTATGAACGACCATCAATTATTACGTTACAGCCGCCATATATTATTGCCGCAAATTGAATATGCAGGCCAAGCCAGACTACTGAGTGCGCATGCGTTAATTATTGGCGCTGGTGGTTTGGGTTCGCCAGTAGCCTTGTATTTAGCTGCTAGTGGCGTAGGTACGCTGACTATTTGTGATTTTGACACAGTAGATTTAACGAATTTACAACGCCAAATTATCCACACAAATGCGAGTATAGGCGTCAACAAAGCGGAGTCTGCCAAAGCAACTATCGCAAGTATCAACCCAGATATCACAGTGAATACCATTACAGCAAAATCGACTGATTTAGAATTGGCCGAGCTCATTAAAACGGCTGATGTAGTCATTGATTGCTCTGATAATTTTAAAACACGCTACACCCTAAATAAACTCTGTGTCGCCAATAAGAAACCACTCGTTTCAGGCGCGGCTATTGGTTTTGAAGGGCAAGTAACTGTTTATGATATGCGTGATGAAAACAGCCCTTGTTACCATTGTTTGTTTCCAGATACTGGTGAAAATAGCGAAACACGCTGTGCAGATAATGGCGTATTTGCCCCACTGGTAGGCATGATAGGTACCGTACAAGCAGCCGAGGCGATTAAACTATTACTAAACTTAGGTGAAAGTTTGCAAGGACGTTTATTGTTGCTAGACGCACTAGATATGCAATGGCGCAGCATTACTTTGAAAAAAGATAGTGGCTGCAAAGTCTGTTGTGTGAATATTTAGGGGTTTTTAAAGGGGGTTGGGGGTGGGTAGTTGGTGGAGAGTCGATAGTTATTGAGTTATTGAGTTATTGAGTTATTGAGTTGGGCAGGCAGGCAATAAGTAGTTGATAAAAAAGTAGC
>JANNBX010000213.1:0-21944 GCA_031385945.1 Methylophilaceae bacterium
GCAGACGTGATTACCATTGAAACTTCACGCTCAGCCATGGAGTTGTTAGATGCGTTTGGCGAGTTTTCGTACCCTAATGATATTGGTCCTGGGGTTTATGATATTCACTCGCCACGCGTGCCCAGTATAGAAGCAATGGAAAAGCTGATGAAGCGCGCAATAGACGTAGTGCCAGTTGAGCGGCTGTGGATTAACCCAGATTGCGGTCTAAAAACCCGCGGCTGGCCTGAAACCAAAGCGGCACTTGAAAATATGGTCAGTGTTGCTAAAAGTTTGCGTGCGCAACTGACATAAATAAAAATACATTATAAAACAGGCATATAGAAAATATTATCTATATATAGTGTTTTTTGTATTGAACTTACCCTTTATATTGCGTTATAGTGTTGCTACACGGTTCTTACGTTTTAATCAAAATGTTAGATAAAAGGGAATTTGGTGCGCTGTTTAGTTGATATAAACAGTTATGCCCGAGCTGCCCCCGCAACTGTAATCAGAGAGTTATTTTGTGCGTATTGCCACTGAGAGTGATTGAAAATATCAACTTGGGAAGGCTAGCAAAATAATGATGACCTGAGAGCCAGGAGACCTGCCGTGTGACTTTTTTGCCTTTTTAATTGAAGCGCAAAACTATTTTTTAACGTTTGAGGCGGGGTGTCCTCGGCAGATGGAAGTTGCTTAATTTAAAGGCGACTTCTCTTGCTGGTCTTTAATTATTTATAGAATTATTTATAGTTCTTATATAGTTAAAGTTTACCTGCCCTTTATTTAAAGGGAATTCACATGGATGATATTCGTTCATCGGCAGAGGTGTCATTACCTACGCTGCAAGTCATACGCCGTAATGGCGCAGCTGTTCAATTTAACCTCGATAAAATTTCAATTGCCATCACTAAAGCTTTCTTAGCGGTAGAGGGCAATCAAAGTGCCGCCTCACAACGCGTTCGTGACCAAGTGGCAACGCTTAGCCAATTAGTGAATGCCGCGTTAATGCGTCGCTTACCAGCTGGCGGTTCGATTCATATTGAAGATATTCAAGATCAAGTCGAGCTTGCCTTAATGCGTAATGGCAATCACGATGTGGCACGTAGCTATGTGCTGTATAGAGAAAAACGTAACGCAGAACGCGCAGCTGAAAAAGCAACTTCGCCTGAGCCAACCCACGCTTTAAACGTCAATATTGATGGAAAGCTAACACCACTAAATATTGCTGAGCTGACTGCAATGGTTGCAGAGGCTTGCTTAAACTTAGGAGATGTAGTCAAGCCAAATGTAGTGGTTGAGCAAGCTGTACGTGACTTATATGATGGTATTCCGTTTACAGAAGTTTACAAAGCACTGATTTTGTCAGCTCGTAGCTTGATTGAAACGGAGCCTGCTTACAACTATGTAACTGCACGTTTGCAGCTTGATTTAGTGCGTGCTGAAGTGCTAGGTGTGCGCGTGAGCCATGCTGAAATGGATGCACATTACACAGAATATTTTCCAAGGTACATTAAAATTGGGATTGCCGCAGAACTACTAGACCAACGCTTAGCCCAATTCGACTTAAACAAACTAGCTGCCGCACTCAATAAAGATCGTGATTTTCAATTCGGCTATTTAGGCATTCAAACCTTATACGACCGCTACTTTTTACATATTGAAGAGCGCCGCATTGAGCTACCGCAAATTTTCTTTATGCGCGTGGCAATGGGTTTAGCGATAAACGAAATTGACCGCGAAGCGCGTGCAATTGAGTTTTACAATGTATTAAGTACGTTTGATTTTATGAGTTCAACGCCGACTTTGTTCAACGCAGGCACCTTGCATTCGCAATTATCCAGCTGCTATTTGACTACCGTAAGCGATGACCTTGAAGGCATCTATCAAGGCATTAAAGAAAATGCCTTATTGCAAAAATATGCAGGCGGTTTAGGCAACGATTGGACGCCAGTACGCTCATTGGGCGCGCGCATCAAAGGCACGAACGGTAAAAGCCAAGGCGTGATTCCATTTTTGAAAGTGGTAAATGATACGGCTGTAGCTGTTAACCAAGGCGGCAAACGTAAGGGTGCGGTGTGTGGTTATTTGGAAACATGGCATTTAGACATTGAAGAATTTTTAGATCTGCGCAAAAACACAGGTGACGACCGCCGCCGCACGCATGACATGAATACTGCGCATTGGATTCCTGATTTATTTATGCGCCGTGTGACTGAGGCAGGCGACTGGACATTATTTTCGCCATCAGACGTGCCAGATTTGCACGATAAATACGGTAAAGCATTTGAGACTGCCTATGTGGAATATGAGCGCCGCGCAGACAATGGCGAAATCAAACTGTTCAAGAAAATTCCAGCACTACAAATGTGGCGCAAGATGCTTTCGATGCTGTTTGAAACTGGCCATCCTTGGATTACCTTTAAAGACCCTTGCAATATTCGTTCGCCACAGCAGCATGTAGGCGTAGTGCATAGTTCAAACCTTTGTACAGAAATCACACTGAATACTTCAGACACTGAAATCGCCGTTTGCAACTTAGGTTCTGTGAACTTATTGCAGCATTTAACCGAAGTTAACGGTCAATTAGTGTTAGATAACGACAAGTTGCAAGCCACCATTAAAGTCGGTATGCGTATGTTAGATAACGTAGTGGATATCAATTTCTACCCCGTTGGCAAAGCGCGTAATGCCAACACACGCCATCGCCCAGTGGGCATGGGCATTATGGGCTTTCAAAATTGTTTACACGCCATGCGTATTCCTTATGCAAGTATGGAAGCAGTAGAGTTTGCTGACCATGCGATGGAAGCGGTTTGTTACAACGCTTATTACGCTTCAACCGTATTAGCAGAAGAACGCGGTGCTTACTCTAGCTTTAAAGGCAGCTTGTGGGATCAAGGCATTTTGCCCCTCGATACATTAGATTTATTGCTGGCAGAGCGTGGTGGCAATGTGGAAGTGGATAGAAGCAAAACGTTGGATTGGGATGCATTGAGAACACGCATTCAAAAAGTGGGAATGCGTAACTCTAATTGCGTGGCAATTGCGCCAACAGCCACAATCTCAAATATTGTAGGCGTTTCTGCGAGTATTGAACCTGAATACCAAAACCTATACGTGAAATCTAATTTATCTGGCGAATTCACGATTGTGAATGAGCAATTAGTGATCGACCTAAAAGCGCGTGGCTTGTGGGATACCGTGATGGTGAGCGACTTGAAATATTTCGATGGTTCACTGCAAAAGATAGACCGTGTACCAGCGGATTTAAAACAGCTTTACGCTACTGCATTTGATGTAGACCCAACTTGGTTGATTGAAGCGGCTGCCCGTCGCCAGAAATGGATAGATCAAGCGCAATCTTTGAACCTATACTTTGCTGTGCCTTCTGGCAAAAAACTCAACGACACCTACTTGTTGGCTTGGCAACGCGGCTTAAAAACCACTTATTATTTGCGCTCATTGGGCGCAACTGCGGCTGAGAAATCGACAGGTTCTGGGGGTGAGTTGAACGCAGTTTCTTCAGGTGGCAATGCGCCAGAAGAAGCGCCAAAAATGTGTTCAATTGATAATCCAGAGTGTGAATCTTGCCAATAAAACTATAAATCTCCTCAATCGTCATACCCGCCTAGGCGTGTATGACGGAATTGTTGAGGTTGTTATAAAAACTTAAGAATTAAGGAAAAAACATGCTTTCATTTGAAGATGAAGTTGTAGTAGAAACGCTCAAGCCACAGTTGGTAGTTGTTCCAACAGCTGAAGTAAAGCCTTTACCAGTAGCAGCCAATCAACCCTCAATCTCAGGCCGTGTAAATGCCTCTGACAAACGTATGATTAATGGCCAGACCGATGTAAATCAACTGGTGCCGTTCAAATATCATTGGGCATGGGATAAATATCTGGCAGGCTGCGCGAACCACTGGATGCCGCAAGAGGTATCAATGAGCCGCGATATTGCACAGTGGAAAGATAGCACCGCACTAACCGATGATGAGCGTTTGATTGTGAAACGTAATTTAGGCTTTTTCACTACCGCAGATTCATTGGCGGCCAATAATATCGTACTTGGTACGTATCGCCACATCACCGCCCCAGAATGCCGCCAATATTTGCTGCGCCAAGGCTTTGAAGAAGCGATTCATACCCATGCGTACCAGTACATTGTGGAAAGCTTGGGTTTAGATGAATCAGAGGTATTTAATGCTTACCAAGAAGTAGCGAGCATTAAAGCTAAGGATGATTTTTTAATTCCGTTTATCAATATCTTAACTGACCCAGACTTTAAAACTGGTACGCCAGAAGCAGATCAACAATTATTGCGCTCATTAATTGTGTTTGCCTGCATCATGGAAGGTTTATTTTTCTATGTGGGCTTCGTGCAGATTTTAGCACTTGGCCGCCAAAATAAAATGCAAGGCGCAGCAGAGCAGTATCAATACATTCTGCGTGATGAATCGATGCACTGTAACTTTGGTATTGATGTCATCAATACAATCAAGCTTGAAAACCCACATTTATGGACAGCTGCTTTCCGTGAAGAAATCAAAACATTGATACAACGTGGTGTAGAACTAGAGTATCAATATGCTGAAGCCACTATGCCGCGTGGCGTGTTGGGCTTAAATGCCACTATGTTTAAAGAGTATTTACGTTTTATTGCCAACCGTCGTTGCACGCAAATTGGGCTGGATGCAATGTATCCAGGTGCGACTAATCCATTCCCATGGATGAGTGAAATGATGGATTTGAAAAAAGAGAAAAACTTCTTTGAAACGCGCGTGACTGAGTATCAAACAGGCGGCGCTCTTAGCTGGGATTAACAACAAATCAATTAACCTAATGTTGGCGTATTAAAAAAAACATTAGGTTAATTGTGTTGCGCTTGTTTGTAAGTATTTGTGTCGAGTGAGTTGATATTGTGAGAAGTAAGATTAACTGATTTATTTAACTATATGTTTTAAAACAGATGTTAAGTATTTTAAATAACGTTGTAGCCTTCATTATTAAGCATGGTCACGAGCTTAATAAGTGGCAAACCAACTAGTGCATTCGGGTCTTCACCTATCATAGATTCGATGATTGCAATACCTAAACCTTCAGATTTAGCGCTACCAGCACAATTGTAGGGTTGTTCTTTTTGCAAGTAGTTTTCTATTTGTATATCTGTCAAATCTCTAAACTTTACAGTATAAATTACATTTTCAGCCTGCATATTGTCAGTTACTGCATTATACAAACACAATGCACTGTGAAAAATCACCTCGCGACCACGCATTTTAGAAAGCTGTTTAACGGCATTATCATGCGTAAGTGGCTTGCCGAGTTGCTCGTTATCGAGTGTTGCTACCTGATCGCAGCCAATAATGAGTGATTTTGGGTACATTTGCGCTACTTTTTTAGCTTTCGCTTGCGCTAATCGTAGAGCAGTTTCTTGTGGTAACTCATCTTTTCGTGGCGTTTCGTCAACGTGTGGCGAAACCACGCTAAATGGCAACATTAAACGCTTAAGTAAATCTTTACGATAAATAGAGCTGGAGGCGAGTATGAGTGCGTTCATGGTATTTTTTAGACTAAATAATGCTGTTTATTTATATATTTTGTTTATTTACATTTGCAATAAAGCAATTTTGACATAAAAAAACCCGCGTTTGCGGGTTTTTAAGTTGCAGCTAATTATTCCGCACGAATTTCAATCAGCGTTTCATCTGGTGTAACGGTATCGCCTTTTTTAACATGCACGGCTAACACTGTACCGCTAATGGGTGATTGTATTTCGTTTTCCATTTTCATGGCTTCAATCACTAAAATACCATCGCCCGCAGTGACTTTGTCGCCAGCTTTAGCTTTTACTAACACAATCGTGCCTGGCATGGCCGTCGTTACACAACCTTCATGGCTAGGGCGTGGGCGGCCGCTAGAGGTAGTTGCTGAGGCTTTTTTCTTGCTACCACCTTGTGCACCACCACCTGAAACCTCAATCTCGCTTAACGTTTCAACAATCACTTCTTCCGCAATGCCATCTACTGACACTTAGAATGGACGCTGTTCTTCACCTGCATGGCCGCTACCAGTCAGCTTAATATGGAATGTTTCGCCATGTAGCGTGACTTTAAATTCATTAGGCGCGTAACGTGGTGCGCTAGCGTTCGAAGACTCTTTTGGTAATAATGCTTCAGGCTTGAGTGAGCCAGCATTGCGCTCTTGCAGAAATGTTTTACCA
This sequence comes from Methylophilaceae bacterium, assembly GCA_031385945.1. Lineage (GTDB taxonomy): Bacteria > Pseudomonadota > Gammaproteobacteria > Burkholderiales > Methylophilaceae > JANNBX01. Next base: position 6,206 of record JANNBX010000213.1, read on the forward strand.
ATATCAGGGAACATCGCGAAAGTCAGCACATCTTCTTCAGATTGTGCGAAACGCTCAGAATCGGCTACTAGCCTTGCCATTTCAGGTTCGATTAAGTCAGCAGGGCGGCAAGTGATGGCAATTTGATCACCAATCGCTTGTTTTTTAACGGTCTCATTAACTGGCGCAACTGTTGCGCCATATTGGCCCAAGAAGTAGTTTTTCACTTCATTGGTAATGGTTTTATAGCGTGTACCTGTCAGCACGTTTAACACAGCTTGTGTGCCCACAATTTGCGAAGTAGGCGTCACTAGTGGTGGGTAGCCAAGGTCTAAGCGCACACGTGGAATTTCATCTAACACAGCGTTCATTTTATCTAACGCGCCTTGCTCTTTTAATTGGTTAGATAAGTTAGAAATCATGCCGCCTGGTACTTGATTCACCAAAACACGCGTATCAACGCCTGTAAACTCGCTTTCAAATTGCCAATATTTTTTACGTACTTCTTTTAAATAAGCACTCACTTCTTGCACTGCGCCAATATTTAAACCTGTGTCATATTCTGTGCCAGCAAGCGCTGCAATCATGCTCTCAGTGGTTGGGTGGCTAGCACCCTCTGAAAACGCTGAATTGCAAGTATCAATCATCATCGCGCCATTTTCAACGCCACGCAGCAAATTCATACAAGCTAAGCCAGATGCAGCATGGGTGTGAATATGAATCGGCAAACGCACATTTGCAACGAGCGCTTTCACTAGCTCAGCGGTAGCTTGTGGTGTAAGCAAACTTGCCATATCTTTAATGGCAATGGTATCGCAGCCCATGTTTTCGAGCTCTTTTGCAATCGCCACAAAATGCGCTACATCATGCACAGGGCTAGTTGTGTAACTGATTGTACCTTCAGCGTGTTTGCCTAGTTTTTTAACAGCAGCAATTGATGTTTGCAAGTTACGTGTGTCATTCATCGCATCAAAAATACGGAATACATCAACACCGTTATCTGCTGATTTTTTGACAAAAGCTTCAACTACGTCATCTGCATAATGGCGATAACCCAGAAGGTTCTGGCCACGTAATAACATTTGAATACGTGTATTTGGCAAAGCTTTACGTAACTTAGCCAAGCGCTCCCATGGGTCTTCTTTTAAAAAGCGTACACAGGCGTCAAACGTTGCGCCACCCCAAGCTTCAAGCGACCAAAAACCAATGCTATCTAGTTTGCTACAAATTGGCAGCATGTCATCCGTGCGTAAACGTGTTGCAATCATGCATTGATGACCGTCTCGTAAGACCAGTTCTGTTACGTGTATTTTATTAGCCATTTTTTATAACTCACTCTACATTTATATTTATTTAAACTTTTACTTGTTGATTAACAACATATTACACACCTTCATAAGCGGCAATGGCGGCTGAAATCGCTGCTGCTATCATTTCAGGTGGTATTTCTACTGCATAATTAGTTAGCTCTGGGTGCGATTCTACAAAGCTTGTATTAAATGTGGCATTGATAAAATCTTCATGCTGCATAATTTCTTGGTAGTAAGGAATAGTTGTTTTTACACCTTGCACGACCATATCGTTTAACGCTCGGCGACCGCGCTGAATCACGCTCTCCCAATCGAGCGCCCAAACAGTAAGTTTTGCGCACATTGAGTCGTAATAAGGCGGAATCACATAACCTGAATATATCGCCGCATCCATCCTTACGCCTGGCCCACCCGGGGCATAGTAACGTGTGATTTTACCAAAGCTTGGCAAAAAGTCATTTTTTGGGTCTTCAGCGTTTATGCGGTACTCCATGGCAAAACCACGGAATTTAATTTCACTTTGCACATATTGTAAAGGTAGGCCATAAGCAATACGAATTTGCTCTTGCACAATATCAACGCCAGTAATTGTTTCAGTTACTGTGTGCTCAACTTGCAAGCGGGTATTCATTTCCATGAAATAAAACGTATTGTCTTCAGCCAATAAAAACTCCACTGTACCGGCGTTTTCGTAATTCACAGCTTTTGCTGCTTTGACCGCTAAGCCACCAATGTACTCACGTTGCGCTTGTGTGAGTTGTGGGCTTGGAGCAATTTCAATGAGTTTTTGGTTGCGACGTTGAATCGAACAATCACGCTCAAACAAATGAATCACATTGCCGTGGGCGTCTGCCATGACTTGCACTTCGATATGGCGCGGATGTACAACGCATTTTTCAATAAATACTTCAGGTTTACCAAACGCTTTGCTGGCTTCACTAATGACGCGGTCGTAATTAGTGAGCAAATCTTTTTCAGAATCACAACGGCGAATGCCGCGTCCACCGCCGCCGTTAGTAGCTTTAAGCATAATAGGGTAGCCAATAATACGCGCTAAACTCACTGCTTCATCTAAACTTTCAAGATTGCCATCACTGCCTGGCGTGCAAGGAATACCAGCGCTAGTCATCGCATTACGCGCTTGAATTTTGTCACCCATTTGGCGAATGACATCTGCGTTTGGGCCAATAAACTTTACACCACGCTTAGCGCAAACCTCAGCCAATTCAGGATTTTCAGATAAAAAACCATAGCCAGGGTGCAGCGCGTCGCAACCCGCGGCAACTGCTAAGTTCACAATATTATGTGCATTTAAATAGCCGGCTACTGGGTCAGAACCAATGTTGTAGGCTTCGTCAGCCTTTTTAACATGTAATGCTTGGCGATCAGCATCTGAATAAATGGCCACAGATTTAATGCCCATTTCAGAGCAAGCGCGTACAATACGCACTGCGATTTCGCCACGATTAGCAATAAGAATTTTTTTAAACACGGCGTTGTCTTTATATAAACTAGATAAAAATATTAGAGTAAATGCTTAACTTTTAATTTGAGCTACATGCTGTGCAACTTTAAACATTAACACTTATAAATACATAAAACAGCAGTAAACAGCAGTTAAATAAACACAGATAAATTTGAACTTTACTACATTTTTATCGTGCTTTTAACATCAAACCCCTAAATTGTAACACGTGAGAGAGCCTCGTTTAAGGCGTATTCATCAAAATGTCATCCAAAATGCACAACAAAAAACAACTCATCAATAATTTAGATTTTGCTCAAAGTGGGCAAGTACTGCGTGGCGAATTAAACCTGAGCGATTGTGTTAGGTTGCAGGATAGTTTAGCTAGCCAAACCCAAGATTTTAAGCTCAGTTTTATATTGGTTGGCCTAGCGAATGCAGGAATGGATGCGCGCTTAAACCTGCAAATTCAAGCTGTGCTGCCTTGCGATTGTCAGCGATGCTTAGAAAACGTTAATATCAAGCTAAGCTTAGACTTTAATTATATTGTGAGTGCGGAGTCTTTAGATAATGAAGATGTACTTGATGATGTAGATTGGCTTGAAGCAGAAACTGAAATGGATCTAGGCGCACTCATTGAAGATGAAGTATTGATTGCGTTTCCATTTGCACCGATGCACGAAGACTGCAGTGCAGTAACAATGGTAAGTGGGGAAAAGCCTAATCCTTTTGCAGTGCTTAAGGCTCTTAAAACCTAATCTGCTTAAAATTTAAGCTGTCTGGTAGTTAAATATTCACAAGCTAACCAGTTTTAGTGGTTTGTGACTTTTTTGAGAGTTTGTTGCTAGGCTATATTACTAAGTAATTTTTTATTACATCTAAAACAAGCTAAAACCACAGCATGATGTAGTCTACAAGTGCGTACTTACTAGCTGTAGCGTCAAATTATTGTAAGTTTAACGTGACAAATTTAAAAAATTGATTATAATGTTGGATTGATTTTTATAGTTTAAGTAGCTGGAGCTCACACATGGCCGTTCAACAAAACAAAAAAACACCATCTAAACGTGGTATGCACCGTTCACATGACTTTTTAGTTAATCCACCGCTAGCGGTTGAATCAACAACAGGTGAAACACATTTGCGTCATCACATTACACCAAACGGTTTTTACCGTGGCCGTAAAGTAATGCCAGCTAAAGGCGAGTAACTAGCCTTGAGTTTAGATTAAACGCCTGCTAACAGCAGGCGTTTTGCTATATACAGCTAGATAGTCAAATAAAGCTAGATAACAGCCATATAATAATTAAAATGCAGCAATTAGTATTTGCGCTGAAAGTTTACATAAATATTCATGTCAAAATTATCATCACACTCTGAAATTACGATAGCCATTGATGCAATGGGTGGCGACCACGGGCCGCACGTGACGATACCTGCTGCACTAGAAATTCTGCGCACAGACGACTCTATTAATATTGTATTAGTTGGCTTGCAAGATGCTATTGCTATTGAGCTCAAAGCGCACAATGCAACCCCAAGCCCAAGATTACGAGTCCATCACGCCTCTGAAGTGGTGTTGATGGATGAGTCGCCGCAAAGCGCACTCAAAAATAAAAAAGACTCTTCAATGCGCGTGGCAATTAACCTTGTAAAAACAGGGGAGGCTCACGCTTGCATTAGTGCTGGCAATACAGGCGCATTGATGGCAACTGCACGATTCGTACTTAAAACCTTAGCTGGCATTGATCGGCCGGCTATTGCGTCCGTGTTACCTAGTGAAAAAGGTAATACTTATATGCTCGACTTAGGAGCAAATGCAGATTGCACGCCTGATCATTTGTATCAATTTGCGATTATGGGTGCCATGTTGGTAAGTTGTGTTGAAAATAAGGCTAATCCGTCTATCGGCCTATTGAATATTGGCTCTGAAGAGATTAAAGGTAATGAAGTTGTTAAACAGGCTGGTGAGCTATTACGTAATAGCCATTTGAATTTTTACGGCAATATTGAAGGTGACGACATTTTTAAAGGCACGGTTGATTTAGTAGTGTGCGATGGTTTTGTCGGTAATGTTGCGCTTAAAACTACTGAGGGTTTAGCGCACATGATGGGCAAGTTTTTAACGCTAGAATTCAAACGTAACTGGCTGACTAAATTGATGGCGCTAGGTGCATTACCTGTACTCAAAGCATTTAAAAAGCGCTTAGACCCGCGCCGCTACAACGGTGCTAGCTTTTTGGGCTTACGCGGTATTGTTGTTAAAAGTCATGGTGGAGCTGATAGTTTTGCTTTTCAAGCGGCTATTCATGTGGCAATTGAAGAAGCGCGGAGCGGCGTGCTTAAGCGCATCACCGATCAGTTAGAAATCGAGCATATTCGAGTAAAACCTGCGGAGTTGGTCGCTGATGACATAAGTCAATTGCATACTGATGTTGCGCAGTCGACCTCAGCGCAATTGACCCACACTGAGCCAAGCCCAACGCCATCTATTTCAAACGCGCAGTAGGTCAACTATTGTCAAGCCCATTTTATAAGCAATTTAAGGCATAATCTTAATCATGGTTTACTCTAAAATTGCAGGCACAGGTAGTTATTTACCGCCAAAAATCCTTACCAACGCTGACTTAACCAAAATGGTTGATACTACTGAAGAGTGGATTTTTAGCCGAACGGGTATTAACGAGCGCCATATCGTTACTGATCAGTTAACGAGCGATTTAGCCTATGAAGCAGCTAAAAATGCGATAGATTCTGCTGAAATTAACGCAAGTCAAATTGATTTAATTATTGTTGCGACCACTACACCAGACAAAATTTTTCCAAGTGTGGCGACTATGGTACAGCGCAAACTTGGCCTTGCCGGGTGCCCAGCTTTTGACATACAAGCTGTTTGTAGTGGTTTTGTTTATGCCATGACCACAGCAGACCAGTTTATTAAAACAGGTGCAGCTAAATGCGTATTGGTTATCGGCGCTGAAACATTTTCTAAAATCACAGACTACACAGATCGCAGTAACTGTATTTTATGGGGTGATGGCGCAGGTGCCGTCATTTTACAAGCCTCAAACGAGCAAGGAATTATCTCTACGCATATACATGCAGATGGTAATTTTGAAAAAATGTTACATGTGCCCCGTAATAATGACGGACCGGATACTGTAGTGATGGAAGGGAATGCTGTTTTTAAAATGGCCGTTAATACGCTTGACCAAATTGTAGACGAAACACTAGCTGCAAATCATTTGCAAAAATCAGATATTGACTGGTTAGTGCCGCATCAGGCCAATATTCGCATCTTACAAGCCACCGCTAAAAAACTAGATTTACCGATGGATAGGGTAGTGGTTACTGTGGATAAGCATGGCAACACCTCTGCTGCATCTATTCCATTGGCGCTAGACACTGCAGTACGCGATGGCCGAATCAAACGTGGTGAATTGATTTTAATGGAAGCATTTGGTGGCGGTTTTACATGGGGTTCTATTTTAGTTAGATACTAATAATCAATTTGTTATAAAGGTTATTTAAAGTTATATATGAATAAAAATGCGTTTTTTTTCCCTGGTCAAGGTTCACAGTCAGTTGGCATGATGGCGGGCTTTGACGACAATGCAATTGTTAAAAATACTTTTATTGAAGCCTCAGATATTCTCAAAACAGACTTTTGGGCGATGGCAACTGAGCCTAATGAGCTCCTTAACCTAACACACAATACGCAACCGCTAATGTTGATTGCTGGCATTGCCACTTGGCGCGCTTATTTAGCTGCTGGTGGGGTAGAGCCTAGCGTTTTAGCAGGGCATAGTTTGGGCGAATATAGCGCTTTAGTTGCGGCGGATAGCATCAGTTTTGCTGACGCACTACCACTAGTTAAATATCGCGCACAAGTCATGCAAAATGCAGTGCCTGAAGGTGTTGGTGCAATGGCTGCTATTCTTGGTTTAGATGACGATATTGTGCGCGCAGTTTGCCTGCAGGCTGCAGAGTCAGAGGTTTGTGAAGCGGTTAATTTTAATTCGCCAGGCCAAGTTGTGATTGCTGGTAATAAAGCCGCCGTTGAGCGTGGTATGGCCATCGCTAAAGAAAAAGGTGCTAAACGCGCGCTGGCATTGCCTGTTAGCGTGCCATCACACTGCGCTTTAATGCGCCCAGCTGCACTTGAGCTTGCGAGTTATCTCAAGAGCGTGAAGGTGAATACACCCAAAATATCTGTGATACATAATGCTGATGTTTTAAGCTATCAAGAATCCAATCAAATTAAAGATGCTTTAGTACGTCAGCTTTATTCACCAGTTCGCTGGGTAGAAACAATTGCTGCTATAAAAGCACAAGGTATTAACAGTACTGCAGAGTGTGGGCCGGGTAAAGTATTGGCTGGCTTAACAAAACGTATTGTTGCCGATTTTTCATGTGTAGCACTCACGACTAACGCATCATTTGCTGAATTTAATGCATCCAGAACAGCGTAAAAATCTAACTAATATTAGCGAGAAAAATCAGATGACTAACTTAAATAATCAAATCGCCTTAGTGACTGGCGCAAGCCGTGGTATTGGCGCGGCTATTGCCGCAGAGCTTGGCCGTCAAGGTGCTACGGTGATTGGTACTGCCACAAGCGCAACTGGTGCTGAGGCAATCACTACTAGCTTGAAAGCCGCTAAAATCAATGGCGTAGGCATGGCGTTAGATGTCAACAATACAGAACAAATTGAGAGCGTGTTAAAAGCAATCGCAGAAACTTATGGCGATGTAACTATTTTAGTAAATAACGCGGGTATTACCAAAGATACTCTGCTGATGCGCATGAGTACAGAAGACTGGAACGCTGTGATTGGCACTAATCTAACCTCAGTATTTAGCATGAGCAAAGCGGTGTTACGTCCAATGATGAAAGTGCGTACAGGCCGTATTATCAGTATTTCAAGTGTAGTAGGGCACATGGGCAATGCGGGCCAAACAAACTACAGCGCTGCAAAAGCGGGTATGGCCGGCTTTACAAAATCTTTCGCGAGTGAAGTGGGTAGCCGAAACATTACGGTTAACTGTGTGGCACCTGGTTTTATTGAAACAGACATGACAGCTGAATTACCAGAGGCTATTAAAACTAAAATGTTAGAACGCGTGCCATTAGGTCGCTTAGGAAACGTTGCTGAAATTGCAGCAACTGTAGCCTTTTTAGCATCTCCTGCAGCTGCGTACATCACAGGCGAAACCATTCATGTCAATGGCGGCATGTACATGGCGTAGCACAAATACTTTCCATTCAATTCATTGAAGATTGTTAATTATTCACAATTAACAATCTTTTACAGTGTTAACAATAGTTTAAAGCGGTAAAAAATCGAAATGCTTTAACATACACCAGTTCTTTGTAGTTGGTCTATTAAAGTATTGAAAACACTCTTCGTAATTGCAAATACTCCAGTCAATAGGGGTCATTACCTAAATCACTCTACTCAACAATCTGTAGGCTTTAGGTTGTCTGCTCAGCTTGTTTTATTATTCGCGCTATTTTCTCATCAAGTATTCAGTAACGAGTTACCTGCAGCCGTATCGTCAAAGGGTTGGGCATCACAGTCGCACAGCTATGACGAGTGGTATAGACAAGCCATCATAGATGGCAAAGAAAAGCGTTTTACCGAGTCGCTATCCATACTAAGTGCACTACATTTAGCAGACCCAAAAAATATTCGTGTACTAGCTGATTATATTACAGTGCTCACATGGGCTCAGTTACCGCAATCAGCACTTAAGTTTGGCGAAAAGCTAGATGTTTCTTCTGCGCCTATCTACGTTTTAAATAATCTTGCACGCACCGCTCGCGATACAGCCCAATATGCGCTTGCACTTCATTATTATGATGCATTGATCATGCGCCAGCCGAGTGAGCTAGACCCAAAATTAGGCAAAATTTTAACGCTAATAGATGCCAAACAGTTTAACGATGCTGAATCTACTATTAGTCACTTACGTGAACTCAAGCCTAATAATATCGCAGTATTACAAGCAATGTCTTATTTGGGGCAACGCGCTAATCGGCCTGCAATTGTGGCAGATGCCAATATGCGCATACTCAATATAAATGCTCAATCGATAAACAACCCAAATCCTAATAATCAGAATATTAGTAATCAAACTACCAGCAATCAAACCATTAGCAATCTTAATACTGAAGCTGCCAAGCATTTAATTGCCGCTGCGAGTGAATTGGGTGCAGAAGAACAAGCATTTGCACTAGCTGAACAATATCCGCAGTCAATTGATGAAAAAGGTTTAGTGGCTATTCAAAACAATAGTGCTGCTTTTCATGTCAATTGGGATAAATACACTTTTCTAGATATTAGTAAACGCTTTGAAGATGCAGATATTGCGCTCCAAACGCTAGACGCTGCCTGTCAATGTGATTGGGCAACGCTAGACTTAAATATTGCGCAAAACCGTCGCTTAACTTATGACCGTATTTTAGCTTTACGTGACCGTTTTAGGATGACTGAAGTAAAGGCGTATGCTGAGGCTATTTTGCAGAGTAACCGCGCTGGTAAAACTCAGATTGATCTGCCTGCATATATTTTAGACGCTATGGGCGACGCGTATTTATATTTAAAAAATCCGCAAATAGCACTTTACTATTATGAATGTTCACTCAAAAAAGCACCTGATAATTTTGAAACAAAAATATCAAAGTTTTACGCGTTAATTGAAGCAGAGCGTTTCACTAGTGCAACACAGTTTATTGATCAAACAAATACTCAAGAGCAGCCTTTTCGCGTCAGTGCAGATGGCAAAGTGACTCGTGAAAATAGTAAAAAACTGCGCGCAGAGCTTAGCAGTTATATGGTACGAGCTTATGGAGATAAGCTCGCTTTTGCTGAAGAAAAAATTGCAACATTAGCTGAAACTGGCCCGCAAAATACTGATTTAAAAGCAGCAACGGCTATTATTCATCGCTGGCGTGGCTGGCCTGAAAAGTCACAAGCTGAGTTTGTGCGGCTACTTGAAGATTATCCGGAGAATAATAGTTTTAAAGTAGGCTTAACCGACACGATGCTGGATTTATCTGAGTGGCGCGAAGCTGAGCATGCAATTAGGCCTATTGTGCAACATTACCCAGAAGATTTGAATGTTCAGCGCTTAGCAAGGCGCTGGATGCTACGCAACGAGCGTGAGTTACAGCTTGATTTTAATACTGGAAAATCTAATGGCCCAACCATTGGTGCACGTTCTGGTGCAGCGAGTGGCCGTATTTACAGCGCACCTATTGATTATGATTACCGACTATTTGCCCAAACTCGTTATGACTATGGCGACTTTATTGAAGGCAACACTAGCGCTTTTTGGCCAGGGGTTGGTGCTGAATACCGAGCTCGTGATTGGCGTGTTACTGCTGAGTTAAATACTACAAGCCTTGGTCACAACGGCGTCAGCCCTGAAATTAGCGTTGATTATCGTGTGAACGACTACTGGACACTGAGTAGCCGTGCAGGTATTAACACGGCAGATGCACCTTTGAGAGGGCTGCGTGTGGGCACTAGCGCCGACGTTTTACAGTTGGCAGCCGCTTATCGTTTAAGTGACCTTACGCAAGCGTCTACAAGTTTAGGCATCACAAATTTAAGTGATGGCAATCAACGTAAAAGCTTTAGCTTAGCTATGTCGCAACGCATAACGACTCTGCCGCATTACAAGGCAGATCTTCTTCTAAGGTTAGATACATCAAGTAATGACGATGTGAATACCGCTTATTTTAACCCTGAACGCGATAGTGAAATTAGCGCAGTGATTGATCAGCGCTATGTTCAGTGGCGTGCATACGATCAATCGTTTAGTCATCGCTTGCAGTTAGGTCTCGGCACATATTATCAAAAAAACTTTGGCTCCGACCCAAGCTGGGTGGCAAGCTATGCCCACGAGTGGCGATGGGAAAACCGCTTTGAACTTGATTATGGCGTTTCACTAAAACGCCACGCTTATGACGGCACACTCGAAACGAATAAGCAATTGTTTGGCCGCCTAAATTGGCTATTTTAAGGCGATATAAAATGATTAAATTAAATAGTGCGATTAAAAATAGCACGTTAGTGATACTTTCTAGCTTGCTGTTATTGTCACCCATAGCTAGTCAAGCGAATCCGCAAACCTTTGAAGTCTTCTCATATCACGATGTGCAAGACCAGCTTGATGGTGATACAGCGGCTGACTCTACTGCTATTTCAAGCTATAACCTTGCGCGTCATTTTGCTTGGCTTAAAGCGCACGGTTACCATCCAGTTTCTGTTGACACGATTTTAGCCGCTAGAAATAACGGTAAACAATTGCCAGAAAAAGCTATTTTACTGACTTTTGATGATGGTTATCGCAGCTTTTATGATCGAGTTTACCCATTATTAAAGCTTTATCAGTTCCCAGCGGTAGCTGCCGTGGTTGGTGGTTGGCTATCTGTTAAAAATGGTGAAATAGTTGATTATGGCGACGATAAAAAGCCCCGAGAACACTTTTTAAGTAACAGCCAAATTAAAGAGCTAGCAGATTCTGGCCTGGTAGAAATAGCCTCCCACAGTTTTGATTTGCACCATGGCATACAATCTAATCCGCAAGGTAATAAAACACCTGCGGCGATTACGCGCGCATACAATCCTGATAGCAAAACCTACGAAACTAAGCGTTTGTACGAGGCTAGAATTACCGCAGATTTAAATCAAAACAGTCAATTTATTAAAGAAATTACAGGTAAAAGACCGCGTGTTATGGTGTGGCCCTATGGTGCATACAATACGCAAACGAGCAAAATTGCCACAGATTCAGGTATGCCAATAAGTTTGAGTTTAAATGATATGCAAGCAGCTGTTTTAAATACTAAAAATAGTGTGATTGGTCGGTTTTTAATAGACCAAAATCCTGATGCTAGTGTTTTACCACTTTTACTCAAACGTGAACTAGTTGTTGAACATAAGCGCGTCATACACATTGACCTAGATTACGTCTATGACGCAAATTTAACACAGATGAATCGCAATATTGATGCTTTGCTTGACCGTATTAAGTCGCTAAAGCCTAGCACCGTTTATTTACAAGCCTTTGCAGACCCTGACGGTAATGGCGTTGCTGACGCACTGTATTTTCCTAATCGGCATTTACCAGTTCGCGCTGATTTATTTAACCGTGTTGCATGGCAATTAAGAACACGCGCTAGCGTCGAAGTTTATGCTTGGATGCCAGTACTAGCTTACTCATTACCCGATAAAGTCTTGCAGAAAAAGTTATCCCTTGTGTCTAGTAACGGCACAGCAACCAGTCATTATCAGCGCCTGTCGCCTTACTCAAACCAAGCCCGCCAACTTATTAAAGAGATTTACGAAGACTTAGGCGCGCATGCGAATTTTGCAGGTGTGTTGTTCCATGATGACGCGATGATGAGTGAAGATGAAGACGATAGTAGTTTTGCGCGCGATGTTTATGTTAAACAGTGGCATTTAGCGGGTACTGTTAAAGCAATACAAGCTGACGCTACCCAATTGAATCGCTGGCAACAATATAAAAGTCAATGGCTAACGCAATTTACGCTAGTACTCGCAAATACTCTGCGTGATTATCACCCAGACTTAAAAACCGCTCGAAATCTATATGCCAATGTGATGATAAATCCTGCAAGCGAGCGCTGGTTAGGTCAAAACTATGCCGACTTTTTAGCGCACTACGATTACACCGCAGTGATGGCAATGCCATACATGGAAAAAGTGGACAATCCAGATACTTGGCTAAAAGAATTGGTCATCATTGCTCAGAAAACTCCTAACGGCATCAAGAAAACATTATTCGAGTTGCAGGCTGAAAACTGGCGAAATAACAAAGCAATAGATACTCCCACATTGACTCGACAACTCAAGCTACTACTCGATAGCGGTGCAAATCATGTTGGTTATTATCCAGACGACTTTATCAATAATCAACCTAATATCAACCTAATACGACCCTACATATCTAGTCGTCAATTTCCATACTTAGGTAAGTAATATGGCAACAACACACTACAGTTGGATATTTGATTTCGCCTTTTATTACCCATTATTCATGGCGTATTTTTGGTTGACGGGTGCTATTTATTACTATTTTCACTGGGAAAGAAAAACGCCAACTTTTGACCAACCGCCAACGCTAAAAGAGTACCCAAAAGTCAGCGTGCTTGTGCCTTGTCATAATGAGGGTGAAAACGCTTACGAAACAATAGGTGCATTACTCAAGCTTAATTATCCCAATTTTGATGTGATTTTAGTGAATGATGGTAGTAAAGATAATACTGGCACCATCTTAGAGGATATTGCGAGCCGTGAGCCGCGCGTACGCGTTGTACATTTAACAAGTAATCAGGGTAAGGCAATGGGCTTATGCATGGCCAGCATGCTCACTGATAGCGAGTTTTTAATGTGTATTGACGGCGATGCAATACTCGATAAAAACTCTGTTTTATGGATTATGTGGCATTTTGTAAATGGCCCAAGAGTAGGAGCCGTGACGGGAAACCCACGCATACGTAATCGCTCCACTTTATTGGGTCGTCTACAAGTGGGTGAGTTCTCATCTATTATTGGTTTAATTAAGCGCACACAGCGTATATACGGGCGCATATTCACAGTTTCAGGCGTGATTACGGGTTTTAGAAAGTCAGCACTGCACAATATCGGCTACTGGAGTACCGATATGATTACTGAAGACATCGATATCAGCTGGAAAATGCAAACCAATTTTTATGAGGTACGCTATGAGCCAAACGCTCTATGCTGGATTTTAATGCCTGAAACACTCAGTGGACTCTGGAAACAGCGTACACGATGGGCGCAAGGCGGCGCAGAGGTCATGCTTAAATATGCAGGTATTTTTACACGCTGGAAAAACCGCCGCATGTGGATAGTTTACCTAGAACTCATGGTGAGCTTAATTTGGGCTTACCTAATTTTGATTATATTTGCACTATGGGCGATTGGTAATTTCGTGACCTTGCCTGATTATCTGTACATTAAAACACTCGTACCTGGCTGGAACGGCGTGATTCTTGCCATGACTTGCCTATTACAGTTTGCAGTGAGTCTGATTATTGACAGTCGTTACGAGCACAAAATTAAACGCTATTACTATTGGATGATTTGGTATCCACTGGCTTATTGGTTAATTTCAGCTGCCGCAAGTATTGTTGGGTTTCCCAAAGCTCTGTTTAGAGACCGCACAAGAAGAGCTACATGGGTAAGCCCTGATCGTGGTATTCAACAAAAAAAGCCTAACTTAATATGAAAACCTCACTCATTATTGAACAACCCAGATTGCAGACTATTATCCAAGAGATGGGTTGGGCATCGGTAACACTAGTTTTTTGGGCAATCTACTTTTACCTTTGGATGCCACTATTAACTTTAATTGCTTGGTATGTGAGCTTAAATTTATTTAATGTGCACTTAATAGAACTAAAAGGCTACCAATCTTTTTTAGAGCTGCTTAAATACTATTTAGTTGTGATTATTGGGTTAGGCGTATTGTTGATTGGCTGGGCAAAAATTGAACATTTTCGTTTTTCTAAAAAAACGGGTCGTTTAAAACAAAAAGTGATTTCTTTAGACGAAATTGCTAAGTATTATCATGTGCCAGCTCATACATTAACTAGTTTACGCGCCGCTAGAATCATCAATGTGCATTTTGCAGAAAACGGTAGTATTTCACATTTTGTTAAAGTGAATTTTTCAGAAAAAGAACCAATTTCACATCTTTGTGGTGCAGCAATTATTAACCCACACGCTTAAAATGTGCTCAGATACAAATAATTTGAAACAATTTGGAATTTTTTGAATAGATTTGGTAAAATGCGGTTTAGTGCAGTACGTGTATTTTTCAATATAAGGGGTATTTAGATGTCAGACATCGAACAACGTGTTAAAAAAATTGTAATCGAACAATTAGGCGCAGCTGAAGCGGACGTAAAAAATCCATCTTCATTTGTGGATGATTTAGGCGCTGATTCGCTTGATACTGTTGAGCTAGTAATGGCTTTAGAAGAAGAGTTTGACTGTGAAATCCCTGATGAAGAAGCAGAAAAAATTACAACTGTGCAACAAGCAATTGACTACGTAACTGCTAATTTAAAATAATTGCATTATTTAATTAGTTAGTCTGTATTGATTCAAACCCCTAAAATACTCGCTGTTTTAGGGGTTTAATGTTTATATCGCCTGTACTTTTAGGCTTAATTTTTAATGAGCAAATCAGCATGAGTAAAATAGCATGAGCAAAAGAAGAGTTGTTGTTACCGGCCTCGGCGTTGTGTCTCCTGTAGGTATTGGCGCCAGCACCGCTTGGTCGAATCTAGTTGCGGGGCAATCAGGTATTACACGCATCACAAAATTCGACCCTACGCCATTTTCATCTCATGTTGCTGGCGAAGTCAAAGATTTTGATGTCTCGCTGTACTTACCAGCTAAAGAATCTCGCCGTATGGATACTTTTATACAGTTCGGTATGGCGGCTGGTATTGAGGCATTCAAAGATTCTGGCATTGAAGTTACCGAAGAAAATGCCGAGCGCATTGGTGTGGCTATTGGCTCTGGAATTGGTGGCCTTAATATGATTGAAGACACCAATGACATCTTTGATGAGGGTGGCGCGCGCAAAATATCGCCATTTTTTATCCCCGGCACTATTATCAACATGATTTCTGGCAATTTAAGCATTATGTATGGTTTAAAAGGTCCTAATGTGGCGATTGTAACGGCTTGTACCACTGGTACGCACTGCATCGGTGATGCTGCTCGTATGATTGAATATGGCGATGCTGATGTTATGGTAGCGGGCGGTGCTGAAGCGGCGATTACTCAGCTTGCTGTGGGTGGTTTTGCAGCCGCGCGCGCGCTTTCAGGCCGTAATGATGACCCTGCTACTGCCAGCCGTCCGTGGGATAAAGACCGTGATGGCTTTGTCATTGGCGAAGGCGCAGGGGTGATGG